>NZ_JADOVC010000004.1:0-187704 GCF_015751645.1 Flavobacterium sp. CG_9.1 | reverse complement strand
AACTCTGATAAACACTTAATAATGATGAAAAAATTAACAGCGTAATTAAAAATCGAAATTTAGAATAATACTCTTGTTTTATAGGGGTCAAAACACCTTATCTCAAAATTCATAAAAAAGTCATCTGCCTATACAACAAATAAAATAGAAAGCAAATCCACAACAGCATACGCTACGGAGCCAATAGAGCTGCAAGAAGTAATAATTCCTGCAAGAAAACCCGTTCAAAGCCTAACCGTGGCTTACTTGTACGTGTATTCTAACGAAATAGAATCCAGCAATGGTTCTCTTCATAATTGGGGTTTTGGTGGCGGTGGCGGTGGTAGCGGTGGAAGTGCTGAACCTGTGAAAGAAAAGGAGGATCCTTGTTTAGTTGCAAAAAATATTTCTAGTGATGCTCAGAGCAGCATTTTTTTATCCGCTAAAACTAGCATAGAAATAGCAAGTTCAAATGGATTGGAACATAGTATTACCCTAGGAAGAGATGCGAGTGGTAATATAACTCAATCACCTATTCGAACTGGCGGGCAAAACGCAGTTGCAGTTAACACTTCGTGGACAGGAGCATTTGCATCGATACATAATCATCCCAATAATACTCAACTATCTGCGGGAGATATTTATTCTAGTATAAAATTAAATACTATGAATAGTGATTTCACTACTTCTTACATTATGACAAATGGACAAGTTTATGCGATTGTGATTTCAGACTTGGCGTTGGCTCAGGCGTTCGAAGCTACTTATCCAGCAGATCAATTACCAGGTTTTAATCCTGAATTCCCTGACATCTTATTCAATCAGTTACAAGCTCTTGTGACTTCAATGGGTTCAAGTATTGATGGTAGGACAGAAGCAATTGCATTCCTTTTAAATCAATATAACGCTGGTATAACGCTTTTGAAACAGAATAGCATTGGTGAATTCGATCCTATAAAGCCTGAAGAGACCACAAATTATGACGGAACCAAATCGTACGCAACAAAACCTTGTAATTAATATTAAAAGAAAAAAAATGAAAAATACACTTAAAATTATCGCAATATTATTTCTTCTATTGAATTATAGCTGCAGAGCACAACAAATGATACAAACTCCTAACGATGCTCATAAATTAAAAATAAATAATCAACAGTTTATTAATAAGCCTTTAAAAGTACTTCTTAAAGAAATAAAACCGCAAATAAAAACTGCTTGGGGAAATAATGAAGGAGGAAATCAATTCTTTTCTTTTAAATTTATAGATCAAGATGAAATTAAACGTAAGTCTATCAAAGATAATTCTGTGGGGCTGTATGTTTATGTCAAGGAAAATTTAGATTGGGATTCTAATAAAAGAGTTAAAGGTAAGGAGTATTTATGGACCAAGGAAGATATTGAGAAATATGGTAATCTTACCGTTATTCGAATTAAAGTAATAGGAAAAGATTAAGATTTAATAAATGGACAATATATTCAATTTTTTTGTAGTATTTCTTTTAATGAACTTTGCCTGCAAAGCACAACAAATGGTTGAATCTACCGAAGATGTTTATTTATTGAAAACGAATGAACAAAAGTTTCTTAATAAACCTCTTAAAAGTCTTCTCAAAGAAATAAAACCTAAGATAAAATCAGGTTATGCAAATAATGACAATCCATTCTTTTTTAGATTTAAATTTATAACTCATAAACAACAAAAAATGCATAATAGTGATGCAAGTAGGGAAGATCAAGTATCTTTATACGTATACGTAAAAGATCCAATTGATTGGAAATGGGAAAATAGACCGAAATCGATTGGTTTAGGATGGACTAAAGAAAATGCCGTAAAATATGGTGATCTTATTGTGGTGAGGATTAAAATAATTGAACGAAAAGATAACTGAAAACCATAAAAATACGTTCAAAATTATTGTAATATTATTTCTCTTTATGAAGTATAGCTGTAAAGTACAGCAAATGGTATTAACAACGGCAGACGTTGATAAATTAAAGATGAATGAGCAGCATTTATAAATAAACCCTTAAAGGAATTACTAAAAGAAATAAGACCGGAAATAAAAACTGCTGGAGTAAGTAATGAAGTGGGTCTTCAGTTTTTTTCATTTAAATTTAGAACATTTGATTAACAAAAGAAAAATGAAGGAAGTTACGAGGATAGAGTTTCCCTATATGTTTACGTAAAAGAACCTATTGATTGGCACTACGAAAAAAGACCAAAAGGAAGGGAGATAGATTGGACAAAAAGTGATATTGAAAAATATGGTAATCTTATCGTAATTAGAATAAAAGCAAATAGCAGGCTCAAGGAGTAAATAACTACTTAAAATTGGTATTTCATTCCCTGTGGTAAAGAGTGAAATAATAATATATTATAAAAACTATTGAATTACTTAACGATATAAAGTAGCATTCAAACAAAAATGCCGCAAAATCATCTTTTGCGGCATTTCATATTTTGAATAGGTTTACTTCAAATGCTCCAGCATATCCACCGTCATCGTTTCCAAATCAAATTTATGTTTCCATCCCCAATCTTCTCTGGCTTCAGCATCATTGATACTTGCTGGCCAACTATCGGCTATTTTTTTAATCATTCTTTTAAAATATCACTAAAAGTAGTTATTGTAAGTTGTAAAACTTTGCTTATTTTTATGAAATACTAATTAACCAAAAAGATATGAAAACAAACAAACAAACAAACGAGTGACTTAAGACGCAAAATTATATTGCTTTTTATGAGTTGTACTCTTTCTTTTATGCATTCTTGTAGCACCGAAGATGCATTAATACAAAAAGATTCAAATATTCAAACCGTATCAAGAGAACAGGCGATTCAGTTTTTACAACAAAATCCGCTAAAAGGTAGCGGTAACAAAACATCCAAAACGACTACTTTGTCTAATTATGATGCGATAACGCTAGAAAAAATAACAAATAGCGATCAGCTGTTAACTGTAATTTCTTTACCAGATAGTGACAAAAAACAAAACAGTAGAGTACTTTTGCTTACAGTAAACGACACATTAAAAAGTGCAGTTTTTTCAATGTATCCTGATGTTGCCCAAAGTACAAAAGAGTTTTCAGGTCGAGTACTAATCACTAGCATGAGCGGTGACTTTTTTAAGGGATTTAGAATGAAAAATGGATACCTTATCTCAAAATTCATAAAAAAGTCATCTGCCTATACAACAAATAAAATAGAAAGCAAATCCACAACAGCATACGCTACGGAGCCAATAGAGCTGCAAGAAGTAATAATTCCTGCAAGAAAACCCGTTCAAAGCCTAACCGTGGCTTACTTGTACGTGTATTCTAACGAAATAGAATCCAGCAATGGTTCTCTTCATAATTGGGGTTTTGGTGGCGGTGGCGGTGGCGGTGGTGAAGAAGAGGAAGTTGCAGACCCTTGTGATCAAATAAAAAAACAAATGGCTAATCCTGCCTATAAAGCCAAACTGGACATCTTAAAAAGCCAAACTGGACAAATAAAAGAAAATGGATACGCCCAAAACAAAGATGGAACATTTACTACTTTGACGGCAAATGGTCCAGATGCAATAGCTATGCCAAGAGACCCCAATAGAGTAGGTTATATGCATACCCATTTAGATCCATATCAAAAAACAAATTCAGACGGAGATACAATTGATGTGACACCTATTAAAATGTTTTCTCCTGCGGATGTGCAGCAGTTTTTAATTTTAGTAGTTAATGCACAAAATTATGGCACTCCTATTAGTGATGCCTATGGAATGATGGTATCTAGTGCGGGAATCTACCAACTTGCTTTTACCGGTAACGTAGCCGATATTAATGCGAAAAACAGCACTATCAATTGGGGGAGGAGCTTAGATAATATTTATGTGAAATATTTAAGAAAAAATGGTGAAGAAGGTTTTTTAAAATTCTTAAAAGACAAAATAGGCATAGACGGCATCGAACTGTATAAAGTTGAAGATTCGGGAAATTCCAAAATAGCATTGGACAGTAACGGAAAAATAGTGGCAATAAATTGTAATTAAAATTTAAATAAAAATATAATCATGAGAAAATTAGTACTGTTAGGATGTCTGTTAATAATTGCAATGTCCTGTAAAGCGCAACAAATTGTTCCCCTAGAGAAAACAATTGAATATAAAGTATCCGGAGGAATTCCAGATGGCATTTATTTAAAAGATATAAATAACCTACTTCCACAATACATGGGGACCTGGAAAGGTACCTTTGAAGGTAAAAACTATACTTTCATAATAACAAAATTTAAAGACGACTTTTTAGGTATTTCAGTAGATGAATTATTGATTCGTTATTTAATCACTACCTCTAATGGGACAGTAATAGAAGACACGCGGAGTTTGCCAGATACAAGCCCAAATGTTATACAAGGTGATTATTTTAGTAAAGGGGCTACTTATTATGTATTAAATTATTTTGGAAATAATTCTGGCTGCGGACAACAAGGGACGGTGTATATCCGTATGAGAAACACAGTCAATACTGAGATGTCTTTAACTTTTGAGCCAAATAAAATCGTATTAACAGAGGACAGTTGCCCAGGATTAATATTGGCTGAGCAATTGTTGCCTAGAAATGGGATGAGGTTAACGAAACAATAAAAACAAATTAAAAGTAGACTTTCATACAACCTCCTAAGTAGTCCTAAAATAGGCTGACAAGTTTTACAAACAAAAAAATGCCGCAAAACCTAAATTTTGCGGCATTTTTTATGCTCAATATATTTACTTCAAATGCTCCAGCATATCATTCGTCATACTTTCTAAATCAAACTCATGTTTCCAGTTCCAGTCTTCACGAGCGCTAGCATCATCAATACTTGCTGGCCAGCTGTCGGCTATTTTTTGACGGAAGTCCGGTTTGTAAGTAACTGTAAATTCTGGAATGTGTTTCTTGATTTCGGCAGCAATTTCTGTTGGTGTAAAACTCATCGCGGCTAGATTGTACGAAGATCGAATTTTGATTTCTTCAACGGGAGCTTGCATGATTTTTATAGTCGCAGCAATCGCATCATCCATATACATCATCGGCATTTTAGTTTCTGAGGATAGGAAACATTCGTATGTTTTATCCGAAAGTGCTTTGTGAAAAATATCTACCGCATAATCTGTAGTGCCACCACCAGGAGGCGATGACCAGCTGATTAAACCCGGATAACGGATGCTTCTTACATCTACTCCAAAGATATTATGGTAGTATTCACACCATCTTTCGCCCGCTTGTTTGCTGATTCCGTAAACCGTTGAAGGCTCCATGATCGTGTATTGAGGCGTATTTTCTTTCGGAGTGGTAGGTCCAAAAACGGCAATACTCGAAGGCCAGAATATTTTTTTTATTTTTCCGGCTTTCGCCAAATTCAAAACGTGAAACAACGAATTCATATTTAAATCCCAAGCAAAAGCAGGGTTTTTCTCGGCTGTCGCCGATAATAAAGCTGCCATTAAATACACTTCGTCAATTTGATGCAATTCTACTAAATGTTCAATTTGATTAAAATCCAACGCATTCACCACTTCAAATGGTCCGGAATTAACGACATCGATATTCAATTTTCTGATATCGGAAGCAATTACATTTTCGGTTCCGTAAATGGAGCGTAACTTTTGCGTAAGCTCCGTTCCTATTTGGCCACAAGCGCCTATAATCAATATTTTAGTACTCATTTTTATCTGTTTTGAAAAACAAAGATAACGTTTTCGCAAATATCATAATTTTGATATAAATGATGATAAATATCTTAAAATGATAGTAATACTTTAGATGATTTATTAATTGTCCTTTTTTTTAAATATAAAAAATGCTGCTGGGCTGTAAATTTAGTAGTCAAAAATGTGATTTGCACTCAACGATTAATTTTATCAAAATAGCGTACTAAAAATTCTAAAAGTGCTCTAGAGTGATTTCAATTTTATTTTGTGAGACATTACCTTTTTTGATACCTTTATTTGTAGGCTGTTTAACCTGAAATAAAACACTTTTTAAGGAGGCAAAAAAGTGTAAAGCAATCCTATTTCTGGAATTCGTTATTGTAAATTTACTTTGTAACTTTGTGCTTTAATGAAATTAAAAATGAAATACAATTTAGCCGTGTTCTTTTCGCTGATTTTCCTTTTGTTATCTTGTAAAGATGACAATCAAAAACGCATTGCGGAGAATGAAAAAGAGATCCAAAGAAGAGAAATCATATTTACCAATGTACAGAAAGGATGGGTTTTTTACGACACTCCGGTAACAGAAGCTTCTGAAAACAGTATAGCAACTTGGAGTGAGTGGCGAATTTTTTTAGCAGAATTAGCACAAAAACCCAAAAAAACGATTGGCGCTTTTCAGCAAAAATCAAAGTCGCTTACCAAAAAAGCAATGGCTTTAAATGACAATATTCCTTTTGAATTCAGTAAACCACAGATAAAAAGCAGGATTTCGACCTTAATTACTAAAGTGCAAATGCTGGATTTATTCCTTAATCTAGATACTATTCCAGATAAAAAAGTGACGCAGTTAGTTGCTGAAATTAATTTGGAACTCGTTTCCTTACAAAGACAAATGGACAAAATTGTTGACAAAAGTAACATTCCAGTCGAAGAAGGAGAATCTGACTTATTGAAAATGATGGATACCACAAGAGCCATTCCTAATACACCAATCATAGATCCAAATATTCCACGCGTTGAGTAAAACAGCCTTATACACTACCTACGATAATTCGCCAAAAACCAAGCAAATTGTTGCCTGTCTATTAGAGAATAACCACGTTAAGATGCACCTTTCAGGACTACTAGGTTCTGCAGTTTCATTTGTAATGCGGTCACTTTTTAAAAAATCAGAGCTCCCTTTTTTAATCGTTGTAAATAATAAAGAAGAAGCAGCCTATTATTTGAATGATCTAGAACAAATGATTGGTGAGCAAGATGTACTTTTTTACCCGGGTTCCTTTCGCCGTCCGTACCAAATAGAAGAAACCGATAATGCCAATTTGTTGCTTCGTGCTGAGGTGCTAAACAGAATCAATTCCCGCAAAAAGCCGGCCGTTATTGTTACGTATCCCGAAGCCTTATTCGAAAAAGTAGTCACCCGAAAAGAATTGGATAAAAATACACTTAAAGTCACCGTTGGCGATAAGATTTCGATTGATTTTATTAACGAAGTTTTGTTTGAATACGAATTCAAAAGAGTCGATTTTATTACAGAACCGGGAGAATTTTCGGTTCGTGGAGGAATTGTCGATGTGTTTTCGTTTTCGAATGACAATCCGTACCGAATCGAATTTTTTGGCGATGAAGTGGAAAGTATTCGAAGTTTTGATGTTGCGACTCAATTGTCAATTTTACAACAGAAGAAAATCACGATCATCCCAAATGTGGAAAACAAAGTTTTTCAGGAAAATCGAGAAAGCTTCTTAGATTATATTTCGGAGAAAACCGTAATTGTAATTCAAAATACGGAAGATTTTCTATTACAACTGGACAAACAATTTGGCAAAGCCGAAGAAGCTTTCGCAAAATTATCTCAAGAAATTAAACGTTCAACGCCTGAACAATTGTTTTTAAACCAAGCGGAATTTATAAAAAGAGCCTTGAATTTCTCGATTGTCGAGTTGAGTTCGAAAGCAATTTTTAGAACAACCAAAAAATTCGAATACTACATTCAGCCACAACCGTCGTTCAACAAACAATTTGATTTATTGTTGAATAATTTGAGCGAGAATCATTTCAATGGATACAAAAATCATATGTTTTGTTCTAATGATGCGCAAGCCAAACGATTTCATGATATTTTTGAAACCTTGGACGAAGCCAATTCGGAGAATATTCGTAAGCAGTACCACACTGTTGTTTTGCCTTTGTACCAAGGATTTATCGACGAGGAAAACCAAATTACCTGCTATACGGACCACCAGATTTTTGAACGCTATCATAAATTCAACATTAAAAACGGCTATTCTAAAAAGCAGAATATCACGTTAAAAGAACTAACAACTTTAGCTGTTGGTGATTATGTGACGCATATTGACCACGGAATTGGACGTTTTGGAGGACTGCAAAAAATACAGGTTGAAGGCAAAACACAAGAAGCCATCAAGCTGGTTTATGCTGATAATGATATTGTGTATGTAAGCATCCATTCGCTGCATAAAATTTCGAAATACAACGGAAAAGACGGAACACCACCTAAAATTTATAAATTGGGTTCGAATGCCTGGAAGATTTTAAAACAAAAAACCAAGGCACGCGTTAAGCATATTGCATTCAATTTGATTCAGTTGTATGCTAAAAGAAGACTCGAAAAAGGATTCCAATTTGCGCCCGACAGTTATTTGCAAAATGAACTAGAAAGTTCGTTCATTTATGAAGATACGCCGGACCAAACCAAATCAACGGCAGAGGTCAAAGCCGATATGGAAAGTGATCGTCCAATGGATCGCTTAGTTTGTGGTGACGTAGGTTTTGGTAAAACCGAAGTCGCTATTCGTGCGGCTTTCAAAGCGGTAGACAATAGTAAACAAGTGGCAATTTTGGTTCCGACGACCATTTTAGCGTATCAACATTACCGAACTTTTACCGAAAGATTAAAGGATATGCCGGTTTCTGTTGGGTATTTAAATCGTTTTAGAACGGCCAAGCAAAAAGCAGAGACCTTGAAATTGTTGGCCGAAGGAAAACTCGATATCTTAATTGGAACCCATCAATTAGTTAATAAAAATGTGGTTTTCAAAGATCTTGGATTGTTGATTGTGGATGAGGAACAAAAATTTGGTGTAAACGTAAAAGACAAACTCAAAACTATTGCGGCTAATGTGGACACCTTGACATTAACAGCAACCCCAATCCCAAGAACATTGCAGTTTTCGTTGATGGCAGCGCGCGATTTATCAGTAATTACAACGCCTCCGCCCAATCGTTATCCTATTGAAACGAATGTCGTTGGCTTTAGCGAAGAATTGATACGGGATGCGATTTCGTATGAAATTCAGCGCAACGGACAAGTTTTTTTCATCAATAACCGAATCGAAAATATTAAAGAAGTGGCTGGAATGATTCAGCGTTTGGTTCCTAACGCTAGAGTTGGAATTGGTCACGGCCAAATGGAAGGAAAAAAACTGGAAGAATTAATGTTGGCTTTCATGAACGGAGAATTTGATGTTCTGGTAGCAACCACCATTATCGAAAGTGGATTAGACGTTCCCAATGCGAATACGATTTTTATCAATAATGCCAATAATTTTGGATTGTCTGATTTGCATCAAATGCGGGGTCGAGTAGGACGTAGCAACAAGAAAGCATTTTGTTATTTTATTTGTCCGCCCTATTCTGCGATGACTGATGACGCTAGAAAACGAATTCAAGCTTTGGAACAATTCAGCGAATTGGGAAGCGGATTTAATATTGCGATGAAGGATTTAGAGATTCGTGGTGCCGGAGATTTATTGGGAGGCGAGCAAAGTGGTTTCATCAACGAAATAGGTTTTGATACCTATCAAAAAATCATGAATGAAGCCATCGATGAATTGAAAGAAAATGAATTCAAAGATTTATATCCTGAAGAAAGCAATTTGGAAACCAAAGAATACGTCAAAGATTTGCAAATTGACACCGATTTTGAGCTGTTGTTTTCGGATGAATATATCAATAATGTATCGGAGCGATTGAGTTTGTATAATGAATTAGGTGCTGTAAAAAACGAGGAAGAATTAATCGTATTCCAGAACAAATTAATTGACCGTTTTGGTCCAATGCCACCTCGTGCCAAAGCGTTAATGAATAGTATCCGAATCAAATGGATTGCAACCCGAATTGGAATCGAAAAATTAGTGATGAAACAAGGCAAAATGATTGGGTATTTCATTTCGGATCAACAATCAGATTATTACCAATCCAAACGTTTTAATCAAGTGTTGCAATTTGTACAAAAAAACAGTTCAATTTGTAAAATGAAAGAAAAACAAACGCCGGCTGGTTTGCGTCTTTTGTTGACTTTTGATAATGTAAAAAATACCAGAACAGCGCTAGAGTTTATGGAGTTGTTGGGAGGGGAATAAGACATCACTAAAGCTTCCAGCCTTCAAAAGGCTGGAAGCTTTCTAATTTACTCAATAATTAAATCTTCAATTTCATCAAGGGTTTGAGGAATTGAGTGGAAATATTTAAAGTTTTCTAAATCAAAGAAACAAACATAAAGTTCTCACTTTCTCAATCAATTAGATAATACATTAACTTCCTTTTAATATTTGAAAATGAAATAGTTAGTTAAATTTCGAGATTTGTTTTTTTAACACAATCTAAAAAGATAACTTTGTTACACTAAAATTTTAAGTTATGAATTTAGCCGCCAGAAAATATAATTTTATTCAAGAGTTGACCGATATCGACGAAAGTTTATTGGAAAAACTTGAAATTATTTTAAAAACCAGTAAAAAAGATTGGTTCACTGATTTGAATTTAGAAGAAAAACAGCAAATTGAAATCGGTTTAAAACAGGCAGAAAACGACGAATTTATAAGTCACGAAACTGTAATGAATAAATTTGCCAAATGGCATTAAAGATCAAATGGACTCCACAAGCCGATAACGGTTTGGCAAATGTTATAGAATATTTAGAAGCAGAATGGACTTTTAGAGAAATTTTGCAATTGGAAGAAAACATCAACCAAGTTACTAATCAGATTAGTCTTTTTCCTGACTTATATCCAAAATCTGAAACCTTTAAAAATCTTCATAAAGCTATAGTAGATAAAAATAACTACTTGGTCTATCAAGTAAATTATAAAAAATCTAGTATTGAAATAATTAATTTTAGAGGAACTAAACAAAAACCGAAATATTAGAAAACTAATCTAATTCTTCAAATCCTTAATCACTTTAAACGCTACATCCACTTGTTCTTCGCTCACTAAAATAGTAAACTCGTTTGAAGTCGAAATTACTTCATTGATAATTATTCCTTCCCAAGCAAGACGTTGAAAAATGAAATAGTAAATCCCAGGAACGACAATATTTTCTTTAGGTAATTTTACCGTAATCGAAGCAAGATTATCTAGTTTTTGAATCAATTTTTCAGTGGCAAAATGCTTGTCCACTAAGTGATTGATACTGTTGCTAACTACAATATTAGTTTCATTTACCCCTCTGGATGAAGTGTAAAAAATATCTGGTAAGGTATTGATATCTGTAATTAAATCCGCTTGTTTATTCAAAACGGTGTCGGATGCAGCAAAAGTATAATCCGTCAAAGCCGAACGAACAGTGATTTCCCCGATGTTTTTGATGACTTTGTTAATCTTATGATTCAGCCTGAAATCCAGTTCTTCTGTTAGTCTTTTTAAAGCCATAACAACCGCACCTTGTTTTACCTCCTTACCAAATTCACTTTCTAATTCGGTCATTATGTTTCGGGATAATGAGGTCAAATTAATGATGCCTAATGATAATGCATTCAGCAGAAAAGGCTTTGTTTTGATGTAATTTTCAACAATGGAAGAAACAGTTTTCATGATTTAATTTTTAGTGGTTGTTATTTTACGCGTAGTTAGTGTATAAACAATGTGCAAATATAAATAAAAAACATTTTGTTACAAATATAACAACAAGAAAAAACAACTAAAAGTGATAAAAAGCATCGATAAGATGCTCAATTACAAAAGATTTACCTTCTTTATGGATGGCAATTATATCAAAACGGACTTCAATATCTAAATCTCTTTCGTTGACAAACGCATCAACGGCCTTTACAAGAAGCTGGATTTTTTTTGGTTTTACAAAATCCTGAGGTAAGCCAAACTCCAATGAAGAACGGGTTTTGACTTCAACTATAGCAAGTGTGTTTTCTTTTCGCGCTATAATGTCTATTTCGGCTTTTTGGAAGGTCCAGTTGGTTTGCAAAATAGTGTAGCCGTCTTTCCGTAGAAATTCAACTGCCATTTCTTCTCCAAGTTTTCCGAGTTCGTTGTGTTCCGCCATTCAAAAATTTTGTTTAAAGTTTAAGGTTTAAAACTTTTGCAATCAAAAATTGAATTGCCTTTATTCAAAAACCAGCGTACTACATTTTTCATTGACATTTATAGTCACATTATTTCCTAAAATCAAAGCTCTATTGTCTTGAATATGACCTGCAGGGAAATTGTACATAATAGGAATAGAATACTTTTTTGTAACATCTTGAATAATTTCGATGGCATTTTTTCCCCAAGGAATATCATTATCCTTCATTTTTGTCATGCTACCCACAACAATGCCTTTGATGCTTTCTAGACATCCGTTGCGCTTTAAATTCATCAACATGCGGTCAATATGATACAAATATTCATCTAAATCTTCTATAAACAAGATTTTATCAGAGCAATCAATTGCTGATGGAGAACCAAATAAACTATACAGAATAGATAAATTTCCACCCACTAATTCTCCGGTAGCTTTTCCGGGTCTGTTCATCAGGAAAGGATCTATTTCGTAGGAAAGTTTTTCGCCAAATAAAGCAATTCGGAGTGTTTCTATGGCTTGGGGAGTTGCTCTTGGAGCGGTGATGGGCATGATTCCGTGAATGGATTTGTAACCCATGGTATTCAAATGATTGTGTAAAACGGTTACATCACTGAAACCAACAATCCATTTCGGATTTTTTTTGAACGCAGTAAAATCCAATAAATCAATCATCCGTACAGTTCCGTATCCACCTTTTACACACCAGATGGCTTTGATGTTTGGATTGTCCAATTGCTGCTGAAAGTCGGCAGCACGTTGTTCGTCGGTTCCAGCTAATTGATTGTTGTCTAAACCTATTGTGCTGCCAATGACTACTTCTAAACCCCAACTTTTCAATAAAGCAATAGCGGGTTTCAAGTTGTCATCTGTATTTTTTCTGGCTGTTGCCAAAATTGCTACGGTATCTCCTTTTTGTAAATTGGGCGGTGTAATCATGTTGTATTGGGCTTGACTGTTGAAAGATTGTAAAACAAAAATAAGCAATAGAAATTGATATAATATAGGACGGCGAGGTGTAAAAGTAAATCTGTTTTTGATCATGCTTGAATGCTTTTCTGAAAAAATTCTAGTGGGAATGTGTTTAAATGATAAAAACAAAGATAGACAATTAGAAAATAATTCTAAGTTCAGGTTCAAATGACTATTTTTACAATAGCCAGATTCAAAGAGGAATCTAATCACCGACTGGAAATAAATAACATTTATGAGAATTACGCACTGGATTCCTATTCTTTTTTTATTTTTTCCAATACCAAAAGCTACTGCCCAACAGAAAAAATATGTGATTCATACCGTTGCATTTTATAATTTTGAAAATCTTTTTGATACGATAAACGATCCAGATACTTTTGATGAGGAATGGACGCCAACAGGTTTGCAGCGTTGGACATTCGATAAATACGAAAAGAAATTAACCAACTTAGCCCGCGTTTTATCGGAAATAGGTTCTGCTGAAAATACAGATTCGCCCACATTTATTGGCGGTTGCGAAATAGAAAACAGAGGCGTTTTGGAGGATTTGGTCAAGCAACCCAAACTAATCGAGAAAGATTACGGAATCATCCATTTTGATTCGCCAGACAAACGAGGAATTGATGTGGCGTTGTTGTATCAGAAAAAGAAATTCCAGCCCACGAGTTACAACAATATTCCGTTGTACATTTATAAAGAAGGAACTGTTACGCAAGAAAGTTCCAAAGCCAGTTCCGAGGAAAAAACAGATGATGAATTAGAAGTAAGCACAAAAAATTATCGTGTTTATACACGAGATCAACTTTTGGTAACGGGGTTTTTGGACGGAGAAGAAATCAATATCATAGTCAATCACTGGCCGTCAAGATCTGGCGGTGAGAAAAAATCTAGTCCGTTCCGCGAAGCTGCCGGCGCTTTAAACCGAAAAATAATTGATTCCCTGCAACGCATCAATCCAAATGCAAAAGTGATTACGCTCGGGGATCTGAATGATGGACCATATAATAAAAGTGTCAAATTAGGGCTTGGTGCCAAAGCAAAAAAAGCAGACGTTCAGCCATTTGGGATTTACAATCCATTCGAAGAAATGGCCAAAAAAGGATTTGGAACCATTGCATTTCGGGATGCATGGGATGTTTTTGACCAAATAATGGTTTCCGAAACCTTACTTCAAACGGACTATTCGAGTTTTCGATATTGGAAAGCAGGAATTTACAACAAGTCATTTTTGATACAAACGAGCGGACAATACAAAGGCTATCCGTTACGACATTCCACCACCGAAATAGGATTTAGTGATCATTTTCCCGTCTATATTTATTTGATTAAAGAAAAGCGGAACTAAAGTGCTAATGTTTTTAGGGGAAATTAGTAGGTTCTATAATTTAAAATCTTAGTACCTTAGTACCTTAGAAACTTTGAACCTCAGAAAATATGGCAGTAGCAAAACCTTTCAACCTCAATAAATGGATCGACGAAAACCGTGATCTTCTTAAACCGCCCGTTGGAAACAAGAATTTATACACAGAATCCGGGGATTACATCGTGATGGTAGTTGCGGGTCCAAACGCTCGAAAAGACTATCATTATAATGAAACCGAAGAGTTGTTTTACCAACTTGAAGGGAGTATTAAAGTAATCATTCAAGATGAGGGTGTGCGAAAAGAAATGGAACTTCATGCTGGCGACATGTACCTGCATTCCGCTAAAATCCCGCATTCACCCGTACGTTCCGAAGGTTCTATTGGGCTTGTCATCGAACGAAAAAGAGCCGGAAAAGGATTTACGGACGGATTGCTTTGGTTTTGCGATACTTGTAATAATAAATTACATGAAGTCTATTTTGAACTGCATGATATCGAGAAAGATTTTCTACCTCATTTCGAACATTTCTATAGTTCTGAACACTTGAGAACCTGCGAAAAATGTGGAACCGTAATGGAAACGGACCCAAGATTTGTTGCCAAAAAATAATTCAATGCTGAATTTGTATCGGTTTTAGGAGCTAATCCCGCTATCCGTTCTATCTTTTGTGGTCTCGTAAAAAAACGAGACCACAAAAGGATGCCACTTCTATCGGGGCTAAAAAGCATAAAATAAAAGTAGCGATGTTTATTTTTTCACGTTAAATCAATATATTTGTAAAAAAATATAACAATTTTTAATAAAAAAGTTACAATGATAACAATAGCAGATCAATTCGGAATCAAAGATGCCCTTAAGCAATTAGGGATTGAGGAGATAAATGAAGGAACATCAACTGGAGCAGCTAATTTTGCCAACGGAAAAATCATCGAAAGTTATTCACCAGCAGATGGGACTTTAATTGGAAAAGTAAAAACGTCTTCTAAAGAGGATTACGAAAAAGCGATGCAAAAAGCATCAGAAGCATTTTTAGAATGGCGCATGGTTCCAGCTCCTAAAAGAGGTGATATCGTACGTCAAATGGGAGATGAATTAAGAAAATTCAAAGAGCCTCTTGGAAGACTAGTTTCGTATGAAATGGGAAAAAGTCTTCAAGAAGGATATGGTGAAGTTCAGGAAATGATTGATATCTGTGATTTTGCAGTGGGTTTATCCCGTCAATTGTACGGATTAACCATGCATTCTGAAAGACCTTTGCACAGAATGTACGAGCAATACCATCCAATAGGAACGGTTGGAATCATTTCGGCATTTAACTTTCCAGTAGCGGTTTGGAGTTGGAACGCCATGATTGCATGGGTTTGTGGTGATGTTGCGATTTGGAAACCAAGTTCAAAAGTACCTTTATGTGGAATTGCGTGCCAGAATATTATCAAAACAGTTTTAAAAAGAAATAATGTTCCTGAAGGAGTGAGTTGCTTAGTAACAGGAAACGAATCAGGAGATTTAATCAATAATGACAAAAGAATTTCGTTGGTTTCTTTTACAGGATCAACTAGAATAGGACGTCACGTATCAAAAACCGTTGCAGAACGTTTTGGAAATACCATCCTTGAATTAGGAGGAAACAATGCAATTATTGTTTCGGAACATGCGGATATTAGTATGGTTCTAGTTGGAGCTGTTTTTGGAGCGGTAGGAACAGCAGGACAAAGGTGTACGTCAACTAGACGTTTGATTATTCACGAAAGTGTCTATGACAAAACCATCAGCGTTTTGAAAAATGCGTATGGTCAATTGCAAATAGGAAATCCATTGGATGAGAATAATCACGTTGGGCCGCTTATCGATAAAGGAGCTGTTCAGGATTATTTGAATGCGATTGAAAGAGCCAAAAAAGAAGGCGGAAAAATAATTGTTGAAGGCGGATTGGTTGAAGGCGAAGGATATGAAAGTGGTTGTTATGTAAGACCCTGCATTATTGAAGCGGAGAATCATTTAGACATAGTGCAAACAGAAACTTTCGCTCCAATTTTATATGTAATGAAATACAGTACAATTGAAGAAGCCATTGCTTTGCAAAACGGAGTTCCACAAGGACTTTCTTCTTCTATTTTTACCAATAGTATGAGAGAAATGGAATTGTTCCTTTCTCAATCGGGTTCTGATTGTGGAATTGCCAATGTGAATATCGGTACTTCTGGAGCAGAAATTGGTGGCGCTTTTGGTGGTGAAAAAGAAACGGGTGGCGGACGTGAATCTGGTTCAGATGCTTGGAAAGCATACATGAGAAGACAAACGAATACGATCAATTACGGAACCCAATTGCCATTGGCACAAGGAATCAAATTTGATTTGTAGTAATTTAGTTAACAATAAATTTATATTTAAACGCTTTGTCTTATTTAGATAAAGCGTTTTTTTATAAATTAGACAAAAAAAATATTAATGGCCAATTTAGCAGCAACATTTACAGATATTTCAGGTTGGCATAAAAATGTTCATTACAGTACTGGAGGTACTCGAAGTAAATACATTGCTTTGCACCCCGACACAAATGAAGAGTATTTTTTTAAAGGATCAAAAGAAACACCTCAAGGAGAAATTCGCTATCCAACAGAGTTTTGGTCTGAAATTGTTTCTTCTAAAATTGGTCAATTTTTAGGTTTTCCAATGTTAGATTATAATATTGCTTATGACACTAAGCATAAACAAAAAATAGGTTGTATTTCAAAGTCAATGGTTTTAAATTCGAAAAATAAATTGACCGAAGGGGTTGCTTATTTGACTGGTTTTAATTCAAAATACATTCCAAGTCAGGATAAAAAGGGTTATACATTTCAATTTATTTGTAATGCGTTGAATAAATTTTATTTAGGAAGTCATATTGATAATATTATTGAAATTATTGTTTTTGATTGTATAATTGGAAATTCTGACAGGCATCAAGAAAATTGGGGAACAATTGCTTACTATCAAGAAATATTTGACACTATTGAAAGAGATTTTAAAAGTAATAAAATAGGTTTTTTTGGAAAAATCAAAAACAACTTCAATAAATTATTGGGAGAAATGTTAGTCCAAAAACACGATACCAACAATAAACTTAGTAAATCAGATTTAATTGCACAGGCAGATTTAGCCCCTCATAAATTTGCACCCATTTATGATAGTGGTTGTTGTTTAGGAAGAGAACATACAGATGAAAAAGTTGTAAAAATGCTTGGTGATTCTCAAATGATAGAAGCATATGTTAGAAAGGGTGAGTCTGAGATTCATTGGGAAGGGAATACTAAAAAAAGGAAGCATTTTGAACTTATAGAATTATTGCTAGAATACTATCCAGCTGAAACGAAAAGGTTTATAGGTAGAGTTATGGAGAAATATAACTCCGATGCAATAGAAGATATAATTGAAAAAATTGATATAAATGTTCCAACGGATTTAATTAACTTTAAATTATCGGTTGCAAGAAAACAATTGATGTTTAAATTGGTAACTTTGCGCATTGAAAAATTAATCAAATATTTATGAAAGCAATAGGAAACATACACCTTATCTGGAGACCAGGTAAAGGCAGTAGAAGAATTTCTGTTGGTACTATTAAAAAAAGTGCCTCAGAAGGAATCCGCTTTCAATATAATCAGGATGGAGTTGAAGAAGCTAAGAAGTTAGGTTTTGTGCATTTTGAAGGCTTTCCGGATACAACTAAAGATAAAATTTATACGGAAAATGTAATTGAAATTTTTGGTCAAAGATTAATGCGTAGTGAGAGACCTGATTTACAAGATTTTTATGATTTTTGGAATATTGATTTAAGTAAAAAAGAAGATAAATATTACATGTTAGCTTTTACTCAAGGACTATTACCGACAGATAATTTTGAGTTTTTGGCTCATTTTAACCCTGTAGAAAATTTATCCTTTGTTACGGAAATAACTAATTTATTGGAAAGTCAAATACCTTCAGATAAGGTTGCGGTTGGAGATGTTTTAAGATATGAATTAGAACCGAATAATCAATACGATAATAAAGCTGTAAAAGTCTTCAAAGAAAATTTATATCTTGGGCGTATTAAACTAATTCACTGTAGTGTATTCCATAAAACAAGTAAGCAATTTGAGTTAATCGTTCAAGGAACTGAAAAAAATGGTGTATTAAAACGAATTTTCGTTAAAGCAAGTCTTTAATTTATATTCTCAGAATCAACTATACTACAAGTCTGCCATTGGCACAAGGAATCAAATTTGATTTGTAGAACCAAAATATAATAAACTAAAAAAGGCAATTTGAAATATTCAAATTGCCTTTTTTTATTTCAAATTACTTCAAAAATTGTTGTGAAAAGTATTTTACAAATTAAACGAAGCACCAATGTTAAACGTGAATTGGTTGTTTAATTTATCAAAACCTATTGGATTTGTTTTGTAACTGGCAATTGGAATTCCTGCTTCAGTGAAAAATCCAAAACCTTCCGTAAAGAAATATCGGAATCCTAAATGCGCACCAAAATTACGCAATCCTAAATCCAATCCTGGGTACAAATCCATTTTTGGATCTAATTTAAAAACATTCCCCAAGTTGGCATTAAACCGTCCTTTTATGTCCACTCTATCACCAAAATCAGGTTTGTTTCCCAAATCATCGTTGGAGACAGATAACAAGTACGAAGCGGCAAATCCAAATGACATATTTTCTCCCAGACCAAAACCAGAAGAAACACGAATTCCAGATCCTCCATCTTGAAAGTTCGCTCCTATGTCAAATTTCACATCGCCTTTTCCTTTGAATGCTTGTGCATTGATTAAACCGACTGTTAATAATACGAGTAATGTAGTAATCTTTTTTATGCTTTTATTTTTTAAATGGCGTCAAAAGTAGTTTAATAATTCTAATTTCTACCTCTCTCGTCAAAATACAATTGATCTAATGGTTCACTTTGCCAAAATTCCTTGGTGTCAACATCCATAATGGTTAATGGGCCTTTGAAAGCGGCTCCAGTATCCACATTCCAAATATTTGCCTTTTGTACAGGCGTTGTTTCCCCTATTCGAGTAACGGGTGTGTGACCAATGTAGATTTCGTCATACAAAGTAAAACGCTTTGGATAAAACGGGTGATTGCTTTTCATTGTTGTATCTAATGCCAAAGCCGTTTCCCATAAAGTTCTGTCCCAATAGAAAAGACCTGGAAAATATTCAAAATCAACCCCATTCATATTGGTAAAACCAGCGTGAACAAACAAACGCCGTTGCGCATCCAGATAATAATTGTCTAACGATTTTAGAAAATCAATATGCTGCTGCTTGGTTTCTGCACTTACGGACTCATAAGCAAGTAGGGTCGCTTCCCCGCCATGTTTGTACCACAATAAGTTGTCTTTACTTTCATCAAGCCATTCGAGTAAGAGATCATCATGATTCCCGCGAATGCAAATACAGTTCTGCTTGGTTTTTAAATCAATTATAAAGTCAAGCACCTGAGGGGATTGACTCCATCCGTCAACATAATCTCCTAGAAAAACCAGGGTGTCGCTTTTAGTAACTTTAGCTCTTTCCATAATTTGGTGCAGCGCTCGCAAACCACCGTGGATATCGCCTATAACAAGTGTTCTCATCTACAAATTGTTCTTTTTATTAATGCAAAAATAGCAGAAAATAAGCACTATTTTTCAGTTTATAAAATTAAGTAAAAGAGCGATGAAGCAGACTTTTTTAGTTTGTTTTTTTTAATTATTTTACAACATGATTATTTTTTTTTGAAACTGAAATATCACTGTTTTAGGTGATTGTTTTATTTAATTTTTCAGATTAGATTTACCAAAAATAAACACCGCTAGTATGACCGCAATTATTGATATTACAGTATTCCTTGTTCATGTGATTTGTAGTTTGGTAAACGATATTTTACTTGGGTAGTAGCTCACCTGAGTATAGCTTGCACGTAGATTTTGCTTAAGAGAATAGATTTGTAAAAATTGAAATCACTTTCTAATACAAAGAATGTTTTAAATCTTGAGGTTTTCAATCAGTGTACTTATAACAGTTTTCCATGCAGGCAACAGTAAAAAAACACATTGTATCTTTCGTTAAGTAAAATCATTATTTAATTAAGATTGCACAGCATGTTTTTAAAATGGACTCCATAAGAGTAATTAAATATATTAATTTTTTAAAAAAGAAAAAGAATGAAAAAAACAATTAAAAAGTTATCGGTAGTTTTTGCAGTTTCTGTAATGTTGACATCTTGTTTCTCTTACACAAGTGTTGTGGGTAAAGGAGCTCAAGGAAATTCAAGCGTTACAAAATGGAATCACTATGTTATTGGTGGATTAGCACCAGTTGGAGTGTCAGACTCTAAAGAAATGGCTGCAGGAGCAACAGATTATACTGTTTTCACAAGACAATCATTTGTAAATGGTCTTATTGCTGCAATTACTTTTAGTATTTACACGCCAACAACCACTACCGTAACTAAATAATTAAATAAAATGGCGATGGTTTTTATTAACCATCGCCAAATTTTAAAAAAATGAAAAAAATATTGTTTTTTATCTCCGGTATAATCACACTCTATTTATTGTTTATTTTAGTGAACATTTTTATATATCATTATCAAAAACTAAATAACTTTGGTTTTGGATTCCTTTTTGGAAAGATACTACTTTTACTGTTTTTTGGATATTCTACCTATAGATTGAGAAAGAGTTTTTAATTTACTGCACATCATATTTCATTTTCCTCAAAATTCGCAACGCTTCTTTAAAAGATAGATATACTTGGTTGAATGGCTTTAATAATGCTTTGGCATCAATCAATCTTTGTTTTGCCTCATCAAACCCGTTGAGGTAACAAATCATAAAAGTAGAGGGTAAGTTTTCTAAGTCTTTCCTTTCCCGCTCGGATAGCGAAATTTCTTTTTGGAGCTTTTTTAGCAAAGCAATATTGGAATTATAAATGTGAAAAAGCATTTTCTTGTTGAATTCTGGCGGCTTAAAAAGCATTTCACTTTCAATTTTGTAATATCCGTTATCATGAAAATGAATCGTTTGCTTTTCTAAAGGATAGTAGCTCGTTTTGTCATTCAAACCTAAGGGTACGTATTCAATTATAGTAAAAGTATCTTCGTCAAAAGTAATTTCGACAACATCCTGCGCCGAGTAAAATAGCTTGATTTGTTCGTTTATTAACTCAATATCTACACGCGACAAATAGGTTTTTTCCCGTGATTTCTTGGCAATTCCTGCCCAGCAAATTACAAATAACTCTTTGAATACTTTGTATTTTGGCGCCATATCCTTGTGCCGAAAATTCATGAAATCAATCACGCCATCGAGTGTGTATTCGATGCTGTTTCGGGAATTGTTTTCGATGCCAATTACAGTCTCCGTATTCTGGTAATTTTTTTCAATTTCTCCTTCAACCGGCATCGTGTTGCTGCCGCGTCGTATAAAAATACTGTTGGCTGGAATCGTGTGAATTCCTTTTTTGAAATGGGACGTTTTGCTTTTTGGCTTGACCGTAACTAATCCTATAACTTTATCTTTTGGCAAATTTGGGAAAGGCACATTTTCGTATTGAATCTTGGGAGGATTTTCCAGATAGGCGTTCACTAAATTCTGAATCCGACTGTCGTCAAAAAAATCGTCGCCTACAATAAGATTGTCATGATCTTCCACACCCACCACAATATAGGAGTTGTTAGAAGGATTTGAATTAGAGAGGGCACAGATGTGTTTTAAAAATTTGGCTTTTCCTTCGCGAGTGTGTAAATTCAACTGCCGCTTTTTATCATAAAAACTGCTCTCATCATTGTGAGCAAGCAAGTTCTTGATAAGAATGCGTTTGTTGATCATTACTATTTACTTTTTTATTGTCATTCAGGAAGTAATACTATTTCGATCCTTTTTAAAAAATAAATTACCGCGGATTCACAGATTTAAAATTAATTAAAAATCTGCAAATCTGCGGTAAATTTTTTATTCATTAAAATTTCTTGTTGATTCATTTTAAAAACAAATTGTAATTCGCGATTTTCAAAAATTTAAAAATAATTAATAGAAATAAATAATAATTTAATCTCTTTTTAAAATAGTTGCAGATGCCTGTGCAGTAGGTAAAACCATCAAATCGGCAATGTTTACGTGATAGGGTCTGGAGACAACAAAGTGAATGATATCAGCGATGTCCTCTGGATGCAATGGTTCAAAACCTTTGTAAACATTGGCGGCTTTGTCAACATCTCCTTTGAAACGCACTTCGCTAAACTCCGTTTCAACAGCACCAGGATGAATGGCACCAACGCGAATTCCATACGGATTCAAGTCCATTCGCATCGCTTGGTTTAAGGCGTCAACAGCATGTTTAGAGGCACAATACACATTTCCGTTAGGGTATACTTCTTTTCCCGCGATGGAGCCAATGTTGATAATATGTCCCGATTTTCGCTCAATCATTTGTGGTATTACAGCTTTCGAAACATATAAAAGCCCTTTTACATTGATGTCAATCATGGCATCCCAATCGTCTAAATTTCCGTTTTGAATGGGATCTAAACCATGTGCGTTTCCGGCATTGTTAACCAAAACATCAATTGTGGAAAAGGCCTCTGGTAAAGAATTGATGCTTTCGAAAACTGCTTTTTTATCGCGTACATCAAAGGATAAGGTGTGTACTTCAGTGAATGCTGAAAGTTCATTTTTTAGTTCCAGTAAGCGATCGTCACGGCGTCCACAAAGAATAATTTTATAGTTGTTTTTAGCTAATATTTGTGCTGTTGCTTTTCCAATTCCGCTGGTGGCTCCAGTCACTAAGGCTGTTTTACTCATGATTTTTTTCTGTTTTTTCTAAATTTATTATATTGGATATTTATATTTAGGCTACATCACTGCCCATGCTCGCGGACCAAATGGCAAACCAATCTTCTTGGTCTAATTCTAATTCGACAGCTTTCATCAAGGATTGAATTCGGGCTACGTTTACTGTTCCTGCAATAGGAATAACTTGCGCCGGATGTTTTAAAATCCAAGAAAGCAAAATAGTATCAGAACCAAAATGGTATTTTGAAACTAAGGTCGCCAGTAATTTTTTCAATCGTCTGGTTTGTGGAATATCTTCTCTAAAAACTGATCCCAGCGGATTCCATGACATCGGACGAATGGTATTGGCTTGCATGTAATCAAAACTTCCGTCCACCATTGGTTCAAAATTCGTTGCCGAAAACTGCACCTGATTGTACAAAACTTCTGTTTTTTGACGAATTAATTCTGTTTGTGAAGACGTGAAATTAGAAAGCCCAAAATCGATGATTTTTCCGTCTGATTTTAATTTTAAAACCGCTTCGGCAATTTCATCAGCATGCATCAGTGGGCTAGGTCTATGGAGTAATAGCACATCCAGATAATCCGTCTGTAAATTTTTTAACGAGTTCTCGACAGACCAGATGATGTATTCTTTGGAATATTCGTAATGTTTTATGTTGTTTTTACGGTTTTCAGTAACCATTTGGATGCCACATTTCGAAATTAATTGCATCTTTTCCCTTGCAAGTTTGCTGGAAGCGAATGCTTTTCCAAAATCAGTTTCAGTGGTGTAATCTCCATATATATCGGCATGATCAAAGGTGCTGATTTTGTTTTCTAAACACACATTAATCATGTTTTCCATTTCTTTGGTATTGAGATTTTTATCCCAAATTCCCCAATTCATTACACCCGCTACAATGGGCGATAATTTTGTTTTGCTCATGGTTTTTATTTTTTATTGAAATGCGTAAATCTTGTAATTCAAAGTATATTTTTCAAAGTTCTTAAAAATATAAAAATTGTATCACAATTAGTCCTTAAAATTAGGGTTTTTGCCGAAGTTTTAACCATTTATTAACATCTTACTTCTAAAAAAAAATTCAATTTGCACCTTCAAAACGAAGGCATTAAATTCAAGGTTTTAAAAATAATAAAATGGAAGAAAATACGGCGACTTTAGACATCAGAGCAATCAATGAAAAAATTGAAAGAGAGAGTGCATTTATAGACCTTCTCACGATGGAAATGAACAAGGTTATTGTGGGTCAAAAGCACATGGTCGAGCGTTTGTTAATTGGGCTTTTGGGTCAGGGACATATTTTATTAGAAGGGGTGCCCGGATTAGCAAAAACTTTAGCGATAAATACTCTTTCGCAGGCCATTCAGGGATCTTTCAGTAGAATTCAATTTACGCCGGATTTATTGCCAGCCGATGTAGTGGGAACTATGATTTATAACATTAAGTCAAATGAATTTTCGATAAAAAAAGGACCAATTTTCGCTAATTTCGTTCTTGCGGATGAGATTAATCGTGCGCCAGCCAAAGTGCAATCGGCATTATTGGAAGCCATGCAGGAAAAGCAAGTAACTATTGGGGATACTACTTTCAAGTTAGATAGACCATTCTTAGTTTTGGCTACGCAAAATCCAATTGAGCAAGAAGGAACTTATCAATTACCTGAAGCGCAAGTCGATCGTTTCATGTTGAAAACCGTTATTGATTATCCAAAAATGGAAGACGAGCGTTTAGTAATTCGTCAAAACCTAAAAGGAAGTTACGAAAAAGTAAATGCTGTTGTTTCAGTAGAACAAATTTTGCGTGCTCAAGAAGCAGTTCGTGAGGTGTACATGGATGAAAAAATAGAAAAATACATACTTGATATCATTTTTGCCACGCGTTACCCAGAGAAATATAAATTGGCTGATTTGAAACCATTAATCAGTTTTGGAGCGTCACCACGTGGAAGTATCAATTTGGCGACTGCCGCAAAATGCTACGCTTTTATCAAACGTCGTGGATATGTAATTCCAGAAGATGTTCGTGCGGTAGTGCATGATGTATTGCGTCACAGAATTGGCGTTACTTACGAAGCCGAAGCCGAAAATATTACTTCAGTAGACATCATCAACAAAATCGTAAACGAAGTAGAAGTTCCATAAAGTGATTAGTAATAAGTGACTAGTAATTAGCCGTGGTTAATTGCTAGTCACTATTCACTATTCACTAATTACTAAAAAAATGGATACAAAAGACCTCTTAAAAAAAGTACGAAAAATAGAAATCAAAACCCGAAGATTGAGTGATCACATCTTTTCGGGAGAGTATCACACGTCTTTCAAAGGACGTGGAATGACGTTCAGTGAAGTGCGTCAATACCAGTATGGCGATGATATTCGTGCAATTGATTGGAATGTAACTGCACGATACAACGAAGCACACGTAAAAGTTTTTGAGGAAGAGCGTGAACTGACCATGATGTTAATGGTTGATATTTCAGGTTCAGAAAGTTTTGGTTCGAAAAACCAATTTAAGAAAGATATTGTTACGGAAATTGCTGCAACAATGGCTTTTTCAGCAACTCAAAACAATGATAAAATTGGTTTGATTTTGTTTTCGGATGAAATCGAATTGTATATTCCGCCAAAAAAAGGAAGATCTCACGTGTTGCGTATCATTCGGGAATTGATAGAATTTCAGCCTAAAAGCCGTAAAACAGATATTGGGCAAGCCTTAAAATTTTTATCGGGAACCCAAAAAAAGAAAGCAATTGTATTTGTAATTTCTGATTTCATGTCGGAAGATTACGAGCATACATTAAAAATTGCTGCAAAAAAACACGACATAACGGGGATTCGCGTGTATGACATTCGGGAAGAAAAAATGCCGGATTTAGGAATGGTTTCTATGCTTGATGCTGAAACTGGAGCAATAGAATTGATAAATACCGGTTCGAAAGCAGTGCGAATGAATTATGAAAAACAGTACCACGATAAAGTAAACTATTTCAAAGAAACATTCAGTAAATCAGGCTCGGGAGTAGTAAACACTAGAGTTGACGAAAGTTATGTGACGAAATTATTAAGTTATTTCAAATCGAGATAATGATTTTGGATTTTTGATTAACGATTTTTGATTTCAGATTTTGTAGAAGTGGAAAATGGATTTTAGATTGGTAAAATAAAAATATAAACTTAATAAGTGAACAAGCAAGAATTAGAAAATAGATTGATAGATTTTGCATCAACAATAATAATCGTTGCAAGCAAATTTGAAAAAAACTATGCTGAAAATCATCTTGCTGGGCAAATAATTAGATCTGGAACTTCTCCCGCTTTAAATTATGGAGAGGCACAAAGTGCAGAAAGCAGTAAAGATTTTATTCATAAAATGGGCATTTGTTTAAAAGAGTTAAGAGAAAGCTTTGTTTGTTTAAAAATTATTGAAAAATCAAGTTTAACGTCCGATTTAACAAATCTAACTATTGCAAAAACTGAGGCTAATGAGCTAATTTCTATTTTCGTATCAAGTATTAAAACAGCTAAAACAAATCTGAAATAAATTTAGATTTTTGATGAAAAACGAATCGAAGTTTCTGGGTCAAATCTGAAATCAAAAATCGTTAATCCTCAATCAAAAATCGAAAGAGGTTCAATAATAAAAGATGAAAAAACAATTATACCTACTATTATTACTGCTTTCTACGGCTGTTTTTGCACAACAAAAGCAAGTGGTTACTAGCATTGATACTACTAAAAATAAAATTGGCGCCGAATTTAAACTGTCTATTAAAACTACTGTTGATACTTCGGCTAAAGTGATTTTCCCTAGACTAAAAAACTTGGGGGCTTTAGAGGTAATTCAGTCCTATCCTATTGATACTGTCAAAATGGACGGGCGTTACGAATTAATCAAAAAATACGGTTTAACCCAATTTGATTCGGGTAGATACGTGGTTCCCAGTATCAAGATTTTCATCAACAGCAAACCGTTTCTTACGGATTCGCTTTTGGTAGAGGTGGCGAATGTTCAAGTAGATACTTTGAAACAAAAAATGTTCGACATTAAGGATATTGCTCCAGCGGATAACCCAATTGGAAACTGGTGGAAATACCTGTTGATCATTGCGTTGATCATAGGTATTGGAGCCTTTATTTATTGGTTTATTAAAAAACGCCAGGAAAAGAAACTACAGGAAGAAATTTATAAAACGCCAATCGAGAAAGCGACTACTTTGTTGGATACTTTGGAGAAAAAGGAACTTTGGCAAAAAGGAGAAGTCAAAGCGTATTATAGCGAATTGACTGATATCGCCAGAAACTATATTGAAGAAGCGATAGAAATTCCGGCAATGGAAAGTACAACTTCGGAGCTGATTCAAGGACTTAGAGCAGCTTCTGTCAAAAAGAAAATGACGCTTTCTCAGGAAATAATTGAAAATCTGGAACGTGTTTTAAAACAAGCCGATTTAGTGAAATTTGCCAAGTCAAAACCATTGGATTTTGAAATTACCGAAGACCGCAATAAAATTCAAAAAGTAATTTTGACCTTAGACAATTCAATTCCTGTGGAAATTCCTGTAGAGGAAGACACGTTGTTGAATGAGGCGCAAAGACAAAAACAAATCCAAATTCAGTTGCGCAAGCAAAGGAACAAACGCATCGTGACTGCGGTGGCTTCGGTTGTTTTTTTATTGGCAGCGACCACCACTTTTTTCATTGTTACCAAAGGGTTTGACTATGTAAAAGATAATATTATTGGTCATCCTACAAAAGAATTATTGGAAGGCGAATGGGTTAAAAGTGAATACGGAAATCCAGGAATTATCATAGAAACACCAAAAGTGCTCAAGAGAGTAGATTTGACAAAGACACTCCCTAAAGACGGAATGGCCTTAATTAAAGAAATGCAATCCTTTGCGTATGGAAGTGTTTTGGACCGTTTTTATGTGATGGTTTCTACGTTAAAATTCAAAGCGGAAACACAAATTGATTTGGCAAAATCTATGGATGGCGCGTTGCAATCACTGGAAGCGCAAGGAGCTCAAAACATGATTGTAAAACAAGAAGATTTTGAAACCAATGAAGGAGTCAAAGGATTGAAAGCCTACGGAACTTTTTCTCAAGTTGATGGTGAAAATAAGACCACGGCAAAAATGTATTATGAAGCCATATTGTTCAGTCAAGAAGGCGGATTACAACAAATTTTACTTTTTCATGAAGAAGGAGACAAGTATGGCAACGAAATTTCAGAACGCGTTTTGAATGCTGTCGAATTAAAACAAGCAAGTAAATAATGGAGAAAATAACTTTTTTAAACCCAGAATTTTTTTGGTTGTTTCTGCTGATTCCAGTTGTAATTGTCTGGTTCATGCGAAAAAAGAACCATCAATCAGCCACGTTAAAGATAAGCTCGTTAGAAGGATTTAAAGGAACAGGATCGTATTTGACCAAGTTAAAACCAATGTTGAATGTGCTTCGGGTTTTGGCTTTATGCTCTCTGATAATTGCAATGGCAAGACCAAGAACGGTAGATATCAGTAATAAAACAAAAACTACGAAAGGTATTGATATCGTCATGGCGATAGACGTTTCCGGAAGTATGCTGGCCAAAGATTTGAAACCGAACAGAATGGAAGCCCTGAAACGAGTGGCCGCTGATTTTGTTGAAGAACGACCAAATGACAGAATTGGACTTGTGGTTTATGCCTCTGAAGCGTACACAAAAACCCCGGTAACCAGCGATAAAGCAGTTATTCTGGATGCTATCAACAGCATTAAATATGATAATGTTTTACAGGACGGAACCGGAATAGGAATGGGATTAGCGACTGCTGTGAATAGATTGAAAGACAGTCAGGCCAAGAGCAAGGTGATTATTCTTTTGACAGATGGAGTGAATAATGCCGGATTTATTGAGCCAGAAACAGCATCGGATATTGCCAAACAATACGGAATCAAAGTGTATACTGTTGGTATTGGAACCAATGGAATGGCCATGTTTCCTTATGCTATTGCGCCAAACGGAAAATTTTTGTTCCAAATGATGAAAGTGGAAATTGACGAGCAGTTGATGAAAAATATCGCCAGAAAAACAGATGGGAAATATTTTAGAGCAACAAGCAACAGCAAATTAGCGGAGATTTATGCTTCCATCAATAAACTGGAAACGACTGAAATTGAAGAATTAAAATTCTATGATTACGATGAAAAATTCAGACCATTTATTTGGTTTGCCGGTTTTTTATTGTTGCTGGAAATAGGATTAAGGAATACAGTTTTTAAAAGCTTTATATAATATACAAACAAGTCATCAAGTGAGTAGTTTAGAGGTTAGTAAGCCTTGTGAACTTTGCGCCTTCTTTGTGAACTTAGCGGTTAAGAAAAATTATGGAATTAGACGAAAAAATATATTTATATCTTCTCATTATATTGCCTTTGGTGGTGTTGGTTTTTCTGTTCAATTTATATTGGAAAAGAAAAAAACAACGCGAGTTTGGGGATTTAGAAATGGTAAAAAAACTGAGTCCTGAAAGTTCAGTTTTTAAACCCGTTTTGAAAGTATCAGTACTGATTTTGGCTTTGCTTGGACTGATTCTTGGTTTGGTCAATCCAAAGATTGGTACCAAAATGGAAACCGTAAAGCGAGAAGGAATCGACATTGTTTTTGCTATTGATGTCTCCAAAAGTATGTTGGCCGAAGATGTAGCGCCAAATCGATTGGATAAAAGCAAGCAGATTGTTTCCCAAATCATTAATCAGTTAGGAAGTGATCGTATAGGAATTGTGGCGTATGCAGGAAGCGCTTTTCCAGTATTGCCTATCACCACAGATTATGGAGTGGCCAAAATGTTTTTGCAAAGCATGAACACGGGTATGGTTTCCTCACAGGGAACGTCGCTGGATGAAGCTATAAAATTATCGTCCACCTATTTTGATGATAAAAGTAAAACTAGTAAATTATTGATTCTGATTTCGGATGGTGAAGATCATTCGGAAGGAGCCGAAAGCGCTGCCGAAGAAGCCAATAAACTGGGAATGAAAATTATCACCATAGGAATTGGAACTGAAAAAGGAGGGACAATTCCCTTAAAAAGGAATGGGGTTGTGGAGAGTTTTCAAAGAGACAATAACAATGAGGTGGTGATCACTAAATTGAATAAAGCCAGTTTAGAAGTGATTGCAAAAACGACTAAAGGGGGATATATAAGTGGGAATAACACCAAAGAAGTGATGGAATACATCAAGAATGCTTTAGATAATATTCAAAAAACCGAATTTGAAGCGACCGAAATGGCCGATTTTCAATCGCAATTTCAATGGTTTTTGGGGTTTGCTTTTTTGCTGTTATTTGTGGATGTTTTTCTGTTGGAAAGAAAAACAAGTTGGGTTAAAAAATTAGATTTATTTAACGAGAATAAATAATTATTTCGAGAAGGTTTTGAAGCCTTTTGGATGTATAGATACCATAAATGAAAAGATTTAAAATTATCATAATTGCCTTTTTAATCGTTGCTCTCTCCGGGACAGCTGGATTGTATGCGCAACAAAAAGATCGCATTTTGCCCAAAGGAAACCAAGATTATGCGGAAAATAAATTTGTAGAAGCCGAAGCTAATTACCGAATTTCGGATTCAAAATTCCCTAATAAAGCCGCTGCTCCTTTTAATCTTGGAAATAGTATTTACAAGCAAAAACAGTCATCCGAAGCGAAGTTTGCGTATGCCAAGGCGTTGAAAAATTCAAAAACAAGACCTCAGCAACACCGTGCTTTTCATAATTTAGGTAATGTGTTCATGAATGAAAAAGATTATGCACAAGCGGTAGAAGCGTATAAAAATGCATTGAGAAATGATCCGACGGATGAAGAGACCCGTTATAATTATGCTTTGGCCAAAAAAATGCTTAAAGATAATCCTCCAAAAGACGACAAGAAAAAAGACGAGAAAAAAGATCAAGAAAAGAAGGAAGATAAAAAAGACAGCGAAAAAGATAAAAAGGACGAAAAAGATAAAAAAGACGACAAAGGCGATCAGGACAAACAAAATAAAGATCCGAAACCCAATGACAAGGGAGAACCAAAACCAGCGCCAGTAGGAATTTCTAAAGAACGTCTAGAAAATCTTTTAAATGCCGTAAATAAAGAGGAGAAGAAAGTTCAGGATAAAGTGAATGCCCAAAAAGTACAAGGAAAACCAGTTAAAACCGAGAAGGATTGGTAATTCAATTAGAGAGTTTGAAAATGAAAAAATATATAGCGGCGATTGTTTTATTGGTGTGCAGCACACTCGGTGCTCAGGTTCAGTTTGAGGCCAGAGTGAGTAAAAGTACGCTGGGCTTGAATGAAAGATTGCGTATTGATTTTATGATGAATGTAGATGGTGATAATTTTGTGCAGCCTTCTTTTGATGGTTTCCGAATTGTTGCTGGACCCAGTCAGCAGGTAAGTCAATCGTGGGTAAACGGAAGAAGTTCCTTTGAAAAAGCCTATTCTTATATTCTTTTGCCAAATAAAAAAGGTACATTAGTGATCAAGTCGGCAGCTATAGAATACAATGGTCAAATTTACAAAACGGCGCCTGTAAAAATCAATGTTACTGACGCACAAGAGCAACCACGAGATCCTAACGACTCACCAATATCGGCCGATGAAAACCTGTATCTAGTTGCTGATGTCTCTAAAGCTAACCCTTATGTCAACGAGCCAACAACAGTAGTCTATAAATTGTATTTTGCAAATATTGGAATCTCAAATTTTAGAGAATTAAGTAAACCAAAATACAATGATTTTTGGAGTCAAAATATAGAAATAAAACAACTTGTAGCAGAAGAAGGACAGTTCAAAGGGCAGAATTACAGGTATATAGTACTAAAGAAAGTAGTGCTGTATCCACAAAAATCGGGAAGACTTAAAATAGAACCGTTATCCTTAGAAATCGATGTGCAATTGCCAACGAATCGCAGGGATATGTTTGGTAGAATGGTGCTCACAGAAACCAGTAAAAGAGTTTCAGCAGGAGGAAAGACTATAAATGTTAAACCTCTGCCAGAAGCAGGAAAACCAGAAAATTTTAATGGTGCAGTTGGAAACTTTGACTTCAAAGTGATGCCTTCAAAAACTAATTTGAAACACGGTGAAAGCCTGGATTTGGTTGTCAGTGTAACCGGAAAAGGGAATTTAAAACTATTCACTTTGCCAAAACCTGTAGTGCCAAATGCACTGGAAATGTATGATGCTGTTCACAGCGAAGATATCAGTACACCACTTTCTGGAATGGCTGGAAAATCGTCGGATAGTTATACTATAATTCCACAATACAGAGGCAATTATCCGGTTAAACCAATGGAGTTTTCTTATTTTGACCTGAGTTCTGGAACCTACAAAACAATAAAATCTCCGGAGGTGATGATCAATGTTTTGGATGGACCTACACCGGCTGATTCTACTACAACAGATGGAAACAAAAATAAAATTGTTGTTGAGGAATTTAAAACCATCAAATCAAAAACTAATCTTGTTATTATAGATAAAGAGGGTTTCTTTGGATCAAATTTGTTTATTGGATTGTTATTGCTTCCTTTTTTACTGGTTCCAATAATTATTTTATTCAAAAAGAAGAAAGAGGCTATGGATGGGGATGTCTCTGGAAACAGAATCCGAATGAATAACAGATTGGCCAAGAAATATTTATCAGAAGCGAAGAAACAAATCAACAACAAAGAACTGTTTTACATTGCGCTGGAAAAAGCGATGCACAATTTCCTAAAAGCAAAATTACACATTGAAACTTCAGAAATGAGCAAGAATAATATTCAGGAATTATTGTTATCTCGAAATGCAAAACCAGAAGCAGTAAATGATTTTATTGCACTTACTGAAAATTGTGAAGTGGCCCGTTATGCACCTTCGTCAAGTGTTACGATACAACAGGATTTTGATAAAGCGGTATTTATAATCTCTGAATTAGAAAAACAGATTGCTTAATATTTTGCTTAACCACAAAGTGCACAAAGTTTATATGATTACTAACCTATTTGAGATTGTCAGATTGCAGATTAGGATTACTAATTAATTTTAATGTAAAATTGCTAAAAGAAGGTGTAAGACGAGTTATAAATGGAGCGCTTTAAATAGTGATCTTTGCGACTTCCTTGTTACCTTCGTGTTTAAATTTTTATGAAAAATATACTATACCTACTTTTACTTTCAACCCAGATTTTCTTTGCCCAAAATGGCTTCGAAAGAGGGAATGCGTACTATGCAAAAGGACAGTACACCGAAGCTATAGCAGCTTATGAAAGTGTTTTGAAAGACAATAAGCACTCCTCTGAAGTGTATTTCAATTTAGGAAATGCCTATTATAAATTGAATGAAGTAGCACCTTCAATTTATAATTATGAGAAAGCATTGGTTCTTAATCCAAGCGATAAGGAAAGTCTAAACAACTTGAAATTTGCTCAAAAACGAACGATAGATGAAATTAAAGTAATCCCAAAAGTAGGCTTTGCAAAGTTGGTTCGTGATTTTACCGGAGTATATCATTACAATACTTGGGCGTGGATTTCTGTAGGATTAGCGGTAGGCTTCTTACTTTTTTTCATAGGGTATTATTTTTCACAAATTACAGGTTCAAAACAAATTTTCTTTTTTGGAATGTTTGTAGCTGTTTTTCTGATGCTAATCAGTATTTCATCAGCAATTTTTGAAAAAAGCCATTTTGATACGGAGAAACCTGCTATAGTTTTTGCAGAAATGGCAAATGTAAAATCGGAACCTAGAAATGGGGGTAAGCCCATTTTTGTGCTCCACGAAGGAACAAAAGTATTCGTGTTTGAAACAATAGGCAGATGGAAAAAAATTCAACTTACAGATGGAACCGAAGGCTGGATTGAAAGCGATACGATCAGACAAGTGAAGTAGTTTTCTTGATTAATTCGCTTTAAAAACAGGCAACCTATTTTTTTCCTAACTTTTTACCTTCATTCAATAATTTTTCTATTTGGCTATCAATAGTGTACATAAATACTTTTTTGTCTGTTTCAAGAATACCACTAAATCTTATTTTTCCGTTTTTTAGAATTAGTAAGTGAGGGAATGCATTAACTTTGAGGCTGTCTTCGACTTGTTTAGCAGAAGCGGCATATATTTTTGGAAAAGTATAACCCAGCTTTTTTAAAATAGTTGTTGTTTTAGTAAATTTATCATTACGCAAAGGAACATTCACAGCATAAATTAGCACGTCAGGATTATTTTTGTATTTCAAGTATGTTTGTTCTAAATCAGGGAATTTTGTAAAACAAATGGAGCACGAAGTCGTCCAAAAATCAAGCACGATTATTTTGTCTTTATTAAATTTTACAGTTGTTTTGTTTTTGTCAGTAAATAGTACTTCGGGATATTGGCTATTCATTTCAGCATTTTGATTTTCAACTAAAACCAATACATTTTGAAATAACACATATCCTACAACTCCGAAAATACCTATCGCTAACAATACAATTATCTTTTGTTTAAACTTAAAATATGCATAAGCCAAAAGACTACTAATTGGTAAAAAAATCAAGTATAATATGGTTCGGGAATATTGATTATAGATAAAAAATAAAGTAAGAAAAATAAGTATTATGGGTGATATCAAGATAAGAATTGACTTCAATGCTTGATTAAAAGTATTAGTCTGAAAAATTTTGATAGATATGAAAAAATTAGTTGTCAAAAATAACAGCAACATCAAGGGATGGTCGCCATAAGTTATCGTGCCAAATAATATGTAACAGATAATTAAAATTAAAGCTGTTATTATGTTTTTTTTATAGGATTTCATAGATTAATATTTGTCATATGGTCACTAGGATTAATTTCTGCTTGATAGGTAAGTATTAATTTAATTAATCAATTTTTGATAACCCCAATAACTTTAAAAGTTAAATTTAGTAGTAAGATTACAATTTTGTTCTTACTACTAAACTTAACTTTTTAAGTTTTAACTAGGTTTTTTTCTGTTTATTTCAACTATTATAAAACTGGCCCAACCCTTCTTTCACACGAAAATGCCCATAAGAATCCGCACCCTGAACTTGTAGATATACAGTTTGATGTTGATCCGCCTGCATATGAATCACAAGTCCAATTGCAATTACAATCTCTTGTTACTGTTGTTTTATTCATTTCTGAACCAATTTCATTGGCGTTATAGTCATAATTCATAGAATATAAATCAGTAATTATTTCTTTCGGTACTGTTGTATTACCTTTAAATTTACCTTCATATTGATAATCATTTAACTCTGTAAACATTTTGTAAAAGTCTTCAGCTGGTATGCTTTTTGCTAAACCTATAGCTATTTCACTCATGCTTTGAGGGTTAACTTGTTCTTTGTTTAATTCAATAATTAATTTTTTAATAAGATTTCTGCTGTCTGTAGGTAATTCTTCATTTAAAAGTTGGTTTAATTTTTCATTCCACAATTCAATTTTACTTTTTTTGTTTAATAAATTGAAATCACTCTTGATAGCTGAATAATCTTTGTTTTTCAGGAACGATTCTCTTAGATTGGCATTAACAGGAGATTCTTGCGAATCTGTTTCTTTAGAACATGCGATGAAGATAGTTGTGAATAGCGTTAGCACTAATAACATTAATGCTGAAATTTTGATTTTTTTCTTAAAAGTAATAATTAATTGGTTAAAATTTTCTTAATCCAAAAGTATTTCAAAATTCAAAGTATTCTTATGAATATTTGGGGTATTATTACCCCAAATTCACATATTTTAAGTTAGTTTCTTACATTTGTTTTTAAATATATACAAAATGAATATCAACGTAGGTAATAAACTCAAACAGTTAAGAAAAAGTAAAAGTATGTCACAGGAGCAAGTTGCAGATTATTTGCATCTGTCTCAATCTGCATACGCTAGAATGGAAAGTGGAGAAAGTCACTCTTGGGCTAGCCATATTGATAAATTATGTGAGGTTTTTGAAATAACTCCAGAGGAATTAGTTAGAGGTGAAAAGATGATTGTTGGTAATATTGGCACAAACAATGGAGTGGGTTATGCTGAAGTGGTTAATCAACTTTCTGAAAAGTTAATTGAACAATACGAAGAAAGAATTAAAGATTTAAAGCAGACGATACTGGATTTAAAAAATAAATAAATCAATATATTGCAATTTTGTAATATTATTCTCTTATATTTATAATTGATAATATTAACTAAAAACTATTTTTTCTTCAAACCATCATACCAACTTTCGATAGAAGGATACAAGTAGCCAGCTGTTTTTTGAATTGGATTGTAAAAAAGAGAATTATCCAACGTTTCTTTTTTGGTTAAAAAGTGGTTGTAATTTATTTTTTCGAAAACTGCAAAGACAATACTGGTAATCAAAATTGTTTTTAATACCCTGAAGAAGCCACCGCCAATCGCGTTCAACCATCCCAAAAAAGCAAAATCAGCTATTCCAGTGAGGAATTTGCCTAATAAGGAGACCACAATCACCACGGAGATAAAAGTTAGTATAAAGGCAACAATTTGAATCGTGTTGGGATTCCATTTCACAAATCCTGCTAAAACTTCTTTCACAAATGAAGAAAATTTTATCGCAAAATAAATCCCTGCCAATAAGGAAACTAAAGAAGCTAATTCAATAAAAAGACCGTTTTGTAATCCTTTATAAAAAGCTAAAGCAAGCAATACACCCAAAATGATATCCAAAAACCCCATAAACAAAGAATAAAGACAGAAGAACAAAGATAAAAGAATATTCCAAATTCAAAAACGGAGTGCCTATCTTTACCAAAATAATTTTGATTAAGACTTTTGCAATTTGTTTTTTCACAAATCCTAAATCTAAAATCACAAATCTTAAATTAAACATGTCAAGAGACACGCAACTTAAAGAACGCTGGGAACAGCTTGTAAATATACTTTCCAATCAATTTTCACAAGGAGAAGACTTAGATTTAGACGCCATTATATATTTAATTGGAGTCCAGGAACTGGGGAAAGTACACAGTGAATACAAGAAAGATGAAAAATTAAACTTGATGCACATTGCCATTTGCAGATTATTAGAGCCGTATGGTTTCTACGAATTCGAGTTTTTTGATGAGGACGGATGGCCACATTATAAAGTAAAAGAGGAATTACCGCCATTAAAAGCAGGGGAGCAATCTGTTTTAATGAAAGAAGCTATTGTGAATTATTTCTTGGAACGGGAAGTCATAGAATAGTTAATTTGATGTAACTATCTTAGTTTAACTTTTAATGCAACAAACTTGAAACATTAGACGTGAAACTTCCAACAAATTTCTTAAATTTGCATTCTCAAATATAGAATGAAAATGATAGATAAGATAAAAGAATATATTGGCGAAGCACATGCTTTTTCAACGCAAAACGCAGCAGAATTAGAAACATTCCGAATTAAATTCCTGGGAAGCAAAGGACTTTTAAAAGACCTTTTTGCGGAATTTAAAAACGTTCCAAACGACCAGAAAAAGGAATTCGGACAAGTGATTAATTTGCTGAAAACCTCTGCCGAAGAAAAAGTTAAAACCATTCAGGAAACTTTAGAAAGTAAAGAGGAAGTAAAAGGGTTTTATGGTGATTTGACACGTTCGGCTGAACCTATAACTATTGGCTCTCGTCACCCTATTTCATTGGTAAAAAACCAAATTATAGATATCTTTTCTAACATTGGTTTCAATGTTTCGGAAGGTCCAGAAATAGAAGACGATTGGCATAATTTTACCGCATTAAACTTGCCAGAATACCATCCGGCACGTGACATGCAAGACACGTTTTTCATACAAACGAATCCAGATATTTTACTTCGTACGCACACTTCATCTGTGCAAGTCCGTTACATGGAGAATAATAAACCACCTATTCGTACGATTTCCCCAGGAAGAGTATTCCGTAATGAGGCTGTTTCCTCGCGTTCGCACTGTATTTTTCACCAAGTGGAAGGTCTGTATATTGACAAGGACGTTTCTTTTGCTGATTTGAAGCAAACACTTTTATATTTTACTAAGGAAATGTTCGGAAAATCAAAGATTCGTTTGCGTCCTTCTTATTTTCCGTTTACGGAGCCAAGCGCTGAGGTTGATATTTATTGGGGTTTAAAAACCGAAACCGATTATAGAATTACCAAAGGAACCGGTTGGCTAGAAATCATGGGTTGCGGAATGGTAGATCCAAATGTTTTGAAAAACTGTGGCATCAATCCAGATGAATACAACGGTTTTGCATTCGGAATGGGTATCGAAAGAATTGCAATGTTGCTCTATCAAATTGGCGATATCCGCATGTTTTACGAAAATGACGTTCGTTTCTTAGAGCAATTCAAATCAAGCATATAAAGAGTTATAAATTATATTTTTAGGAGCTATTTCCAGATAGCAGTGAAAATCCTTTTTTGAGGCAAAAAGCCTCAAAAAAGGATTTTCACTGCTATCTGGGCTAGGGATTTAGGTTGACAAGAAAATTAAGTTTTTGAATACTAAATAGCAATTAATGAGTGAAGAGATTGCTTCATTCTACACAACGATATGAAAAAAGACATCATCATCCCCGAAGTAGAAAACGTTTTCCTAGCTGCCGTTCAAGAATGGAGCGACGATTTTATGGAAAAAGTATGGTACGCGTATTTGATAAATGACAGTGATTTTCTAATTGAAAGTGTTATGGTGGTTTCAAAAGCTTTTGGAACAATTGAGGGCGAAATGAAAAAAACATCGCTGTTGCGCCATGCTTTTGTAGAATTACCACCCGTATCGCTCGTGAAAATCGAAATGATTGAACAAAGTGTTTTGGCGCTCAACAATGAGTTCATGCTTACCTTTTTCATGGATGGAAAGCTTTACGATAAAAAGTTTACTTTCAAAGCAAATTCAATCAATGAAACTAACGTCGAAGAGGTGCCAATTTTATTCGTTGATGGGGTTATTGTTAAATAATTAAAGACTTCTCGACATGAAAACACTAGCATTTCCATAAACACTATTATTCATAGAGTATATACTGTGTTGTATATCATATTCGCAACCAAGTTTACTAGTCCAGAGACCATTTTCTAATTGTCTAGCTGCATGAGTTGGTAGTCCATCATTTCCTAAAAATATTGCGATCTTTTCATTACCTATTTCTAGTGAAGTAGAAATGCATACCTAGTATCCTTTTAATTTATATAATTCTATAAAAGAATTTACTTCAATTGTCCGAGGAATATTTTCTGGCCAGAAATACATTTCATCAGGGTCAGGCCAATACCATTTTGTATTGTCTCCAAATGCCCATGCAATACAATTATACGATGAAGTTTGAGGGCTTGTAATTACAAATGGATCAATTGTCGTGTTTGGAAATTCTGGAATAATTAAAGCCATTAATAATTATTCTTTTGTGCCCATTCTATCCAATCTTCTTTCATTTTGGTTATTATGCCATAGTGATCAGGGTTGACAGGGTTTTCTCCGCTAATTTTTTTTAAAGCATAAAACCAATGATCATTTGTTTTTTTTAATTCTCTTATAATCCATGGAATTGTTTTGCTTCCAAGAGCAATAATTTCTCTATATGCAGAATTATTGAAGATTTGTGAAGAACTAGAATAATACAAAGTTTCTGATTTCCACTTGTCTTTTAGTTGTAAAAAATGTTTGAATTCTTGGTTTTCAATTCTATCAGAAATAAGCACACTGTTTCCTTTAAATGTATTGACAGCATTTGAATAATTACAAGATAAAATAGAAGCTTCTTGAGTTAAACCTGTATTTCTAGTTATTTCGGTGCTATATAGACGACTCATTTGTTAAGTAGATTTCTAGTTTTATCGGTAATAAAGTCTTCAAAAATTGAATTTTTCATTGAACGCATGTAATTGAAATCTGTAAATTCAAAATTATTGTTGATTTCTTTGAAAATGTCAATGTCTAAAATAAAAGGAACTAAGTCCTTTGTTGGAGTTTCTATAGTTTCTGTTATTACCGCATTGTACTCTTTTTTATCGCATGGTACTTGAATTTGCATGAAAAAACTGTTATACAATTGTGGCAAGCTTTTGGGTATAGGAGGCATATTTAATATGTACTCTTGAAAGCTTACTAAAGGTAATGGGATGTTAATCTTATTTATATATCGTAATCCTATTCTATTTATTTTTTTTGGCTTAAGACCATTAAAATATATTTTCCAAAGTAAAAAAGCTTCATTATAAAATTCATTCCAATTACTATAAGGAGATAAGAAATTGAGAGTGAATCCATCAACTCTAAATTGCACTTGTCTGTTGTTTTTTTCGTTAGAAAAAATTACTCCTCTAAATTGAGTTTTTGTGTTATTAGTTATTTCGTTGTTTTGTTTTATTTCAAAATCTCCAAAAATATTTAAGGTTTTTTTCTTTTGAGGATAACTCGCCTCAAATAATATATGTAAATTTTCAATGTCCTCTTCTGTAATGTTTTCTAATCCAGTAACCTGAATGTCAAAAACAGCTTCTTTTATTGGGGGATTTGAGTATTTCATTAATCAAATATATAAAATAGATTTTACTAGTTTGTTTTATTTAGATGAAAATTAAAAATAATTTAACCCATCAGTAAAATTTCATAAATATTTTTAAGACTATTTTTTTACTAAAAGAAATGTCAATTACTTTTTTTAGTGGTCTGAATTTTATTTCTTTCATGACTACCTTTTTTATTAGAGACAAATTATACGATAAAAAGTTTACTTTCAAAGCAAATTCAATCAATGAAACTAACGTTGAAGAAGTGCCAATTTTATTCGTTGATGGGGTTATTGTGAGGTAGTTCTGCACTACGTTCTCGTCTAGTTTTTTTCTTCCAATTTGAATATCCTACAATAAATATTCCTGCCAAAACAAAATAAAGCGTTCGGAGTAATTTTTCTTGGGATAAAAAAGCATCTTCAAAAGACATTTCGAATAGATCAATAATGGCAATGCAAAGGGAAACGATTAATCCCCAAATTCCACCATTCTTAATCTGAAATTGCCATCTTTCGCTCATAATAATTTATTTAGTTTCTCTTTTTATTTTGGACTTCCAAGAAGAGTACCCCAAAACAAGTATTCCTAATAGGATATAAGCAACTGCTTTAAAATAAAAAAAAGGTTTACTAACTTGATCCATAAAAGTGACCTCTTTAATTTCAAATAAAATCATAAAAACAGTCATAAAAATACCCCATGGTAAACCTGTTTTAATCTGATATTTCCATCTTTCGCTCATAATAGTAGTGGGTTGGGTTTAAAATTAGCTTTTTTTTCTTACTTTAATCCAGCTGATCCGTTAGTTTCTTAAAAACAGTTTTAGCATCTTTTCCTTCATATAGAATTGTATATACAGCATCAATAATAGGAGTTTTGGCACCATACGCCTGATTGAGTTTATAAGCGCTTTTCACTGCGTAGTATCCTTCGGCAACCATGCTCATTTCCATCATTGCTGATTTAACGGTATAGCCTTTTCCTATCATATTCCCAAACATTCTGTTTCTGGAGAAAATAGAATAACCCGTCACCAATAAATCGCCTAAATAGGCTGAGTCATTAATGTTACGTTTCATTTTATGCACTTTCTTGATGAATTTTTTCATCTCCCGAATCCCATTACTCATCAAAACCGACTGGAAGTTATCGCCATAACCCAAACCATGCGCCATACCTGCGGCAATAGCGTAAATGTTTTTTAACATGGCGGCATATTCCGTTCCTATAATATCGTCAGTAATTTTGGTCTTAATATAGTTTCCAGATAAATTCTTTGCAACAATTTTAGCTTTATCGGGATCACCACAAGCAATCGTAAGGTAGGACAGACGCTCCATCGCTACTTCTTCAGCATGGCAAGGGCCAGTAATGACACCAATATTATAATAAGGAATATCATACTTTACATGAAAATGTTCCCCGACAATCAAACTTGTTTCGGGAACGATACCCTTTATTGCTGAAAAAATAATTTTATCTTGTAGCGAAACAGTTAGTTTTTCTAGTTCGGCATCTAAAAAAGCGGATGGAATAGCAAATATTATATAATCAGCATATGCTACAGCTTCATTGATATCGTTAGTCAGTTTTAGTTTTGTGGTATCAAATTCAACTGAACTTAAATAATTTGGATTGTGTTTAAAAGTTTTAATGTGCTCTATTGCAGCTTCGTTGCGCATATACCATGAAATTTCGGTAAGGTTTACACATAACATTTTTGCTATCGCTGTCGCCCAACTTCCACCACCAATTACTGCAAATTTTATATTTTCGGCCATTTTTTTATTGAATTTAATCAAAAGTACTTAAAAAACTATTAATCGAACAAATTAAATTAAAACGTGAAACCCAGTGTCTGCTCGGTTTTGAAATTTAATTATGTAACTATTTTGAAGTTAAAAGAATTATTTTTGATTTTAGGTGCAATATATGGAGGAGTATTTCGTTTTGTCTATAATTAATTTATTTTTTTAACAAAACTTCGAGAATTGATTTAGTTAGTTATATTTTAGAATTTTAAAAGGCGTCTCCATAGATTAGGAAGACGCCTTTTTATTTTATGCTAATATGAGCATTGGAAGTACTAAAGTTAGTAACTCATTTCCACAATTGATTTAACTTTTTCTAAAGTGATATTTTGTTTTTCGCCCAATCCTAACCAACCTCTTTCTTTAAAACGATCCACAATGAAATCTGCTGTTTTATCAAAGTCTTTGGTGTAATCTGATAATTTAGTGTCCATTCCCATCGTATGGAAAAACGCAACTGTTTTGCTGATGGCTTCATTTGCGATTTCGTCCTCCGTTCCAGATAAATTGAAAATACGTTTTCCGTATTGTGCCAATTTTCCTTTTTTGGTTTCAAACATCACTCGGTATAAATTTGGACCCACAACCGCCAATGTTCTGGCGTGATCGATTCCGTATAAAGCTGTTAATTCATGCCCAATCATGTGCGTTGCCCAATCCGAAGGAACTCCTTTTTGAATTAATCCATTCAACGCCATGGTGCAACTCCACATAAAGTTAGAAGCTAGAGCATAATCTTTAGGATTCTCAACTACTTCTGGACCCACTTGGATTAAAGTTTGCAGAATGCTTTCGGCAATTCTATCTTGAAGGTATCCTTCGTGCGGATATGTTAAATATTGTTCCAAAACATGAGTGTAGGCGTCTACAACTCCGTTTTGTAATTGTCTTTTTGGTAAAGATTCAATTACCGTTGGATCGCAGATAGAAAATTTTGGAAACAAAGCAGAACCACCAAAAGCTAATTTTTCCTGAGTAGCTTCAATGGTAACTACAGCTCCTGAATTCATTTCGCTTCCAGTTGCCGGTAAAGTCAATACAGTCCCAAAAGGAACCACTTTAGACAAATCTTTTATTAGTAATCTCTTTTGTAGAATATCCATTGGATTTCCTTCAAAATGAGCTGCTGCCGAAATGAATTTTACCCCGTCAATAACAGAACCTCCACCTACGGCAAGGATAAAATCGATGTTTTGTTCCTTGATTACATCAACCGCTTTCATCAAGGTTTCGAAATGTGGATTTGGTTCAATTCCTCCAAATTCTACGATTTCAAAACCTTTTAGATTGTTGATTACTTGTTCATGAATTCCATTTTTGAAAATACTTCCACCACCATACGCCAAAAGGATTTTTGCTCCTGTTGGCACTAACGTGGATAGTTTTTCAATTTGTCCTTTTCCAAAAATTAAATTGGTAGGATTGTATAATTCGAAATTTAACATCTTTTTATTTTTTTGAATTCAATTGGTTTAATAATTTTTCCGCAACGAGTTTAGACGAAGCTGGGTTCTGACCTGTTATCAATAAACCATCTTCTATGGCGTACGGCTGCCAATCTCCAATTTTAGAATAGATCGCGCCATTAGCTTGTAAAGCATCTTCTAATAAAAAGGGTACTACATTCGTTAATTGTACCGCTTCTTCTTCGGTATTTGAAAACCCTGTTACTTTTTTACCTTTTACTAAAAATTCTCCATTTACTTTTACATTTTTAAGCGCTCCAGGGGAATGACATACAAAAGCGACTGGTTTTTTATTCGTGTAAAAAGCTTCAATTAATTCAATTGAGTTTTTATCATTTGCTAAATCCCACAATGGTCCATGACCTCCAGGATAAAAAACAGCGTCATAATCCGCTTGTTGAACATCAGCTAGTTTGTGAGTTTTACTAAGTTTAGCTTGTAATTCAGTGTCTTTGTCAAATCTTTTAGTGTCTTCCGTAGCTGCAGATGGATCGGAACTTTTTGGATCAATTGGTGGCTGTCCTCCTAGGGGCGATGCAATATCAATGATCACTCCTTTATCAGCTAACTCATAATAAGGAGCAGCAAATTCTTCAATCCAAAATCCTGTTTTTTCTCCTGTGTTCCCTAATTCTGAATGACTAGTTAGAACAAATAATACTTTTTTCATACCTTTTTTATTTTGTGCAGTTGCTGTAATACAACTTACGGTTAATGCTATAATGGCAAATAATGCTATTTTCTTCATTTCTAATTTTGTTTATGCAAATTTAAGGCGAATATGTTATTAGTAAAAATAATTTAAATTATGTTTGTGATAAATATATTTATATCATGGTTAATCTCGAATGGTATCGAACGTTTAAATCCGTTTATAAAAACGGTAATTTTTCTTTGGCTGCCAAAGAATTATTCATCAGTCAACCTGCTGTTAGTCAGCAAATAGTAATGTTGGAAGCCCATGTAGGATATAAACTTTTCAATCGAAAGTCTAAAGGAGTCGAACCAACTGAATACGCTAAGTTACTCAATAATTTAATTATAGAAGCGCTAGACCGACTGGAAAATGTGGAAAATGGTTTTCGTGCCAAAGCGTTCAATGCCAATCGATTAATTTCAATTGGAATCTCAAAGCATTTGATGCGAAGTTTGGGAGGTGCTTTGGTTTCCAAATTTGATTTTATCGATTTTAGCTTTCATGAAAATGATGCGCTTTTTGAATTGGTTGATTCTAAAAAACTTGATTTTGCAGTTGTCACCAAACAATATGATACGTTTGACACCATTCAAAAAAAGGTCGGAGAAATTAAGCAAGTGATTGTCGGTTCAAACACTATTGATGCTTCTCCATTGAAATGGAGTATTAAAACAAAGGATTTCTCTGCTATAGAAAATTGGCTAAACGACCAAAAATGGTTCAGTCACAATGCGCAAATTCCACACATCAAATTATTCTGGTTGCATGTTTTTAACAAAAAAAGACCGTCGATGATTCCCAATTACATCATTCCGTCCGAATATGAAATGCTAGAAATAATTTCAAAAAACTCAGGTATAGCTGTCGTTTGGGATTGCAATGCTAAAAGTTTAATCGAAGAAAATAAAATTCAATTGTTGTGGAATAGTAAGCAAATGCCAAGTACAGAAGTGTTTGTATTGTCTAGTAAAAACGATAATTTGAGTACTATTTTTGAGAATATTCAATTGGAATTGAAAAGGGTTTTGGAGTGATTATTTTTTATAAAAATTATTGTGATCAATATATTCCCAAACTTTTGCAGGCAATAAAGGCTGTACGTTTTTCCCTTTTTTAATATTATCCCGAATAAATGTCGATGATATTTCTACAACCGGAGCGTCAATCATGTGGATTTTTGAACCGAATTTTTGTGAAATTTTCAAATCCAAATTGTCCGTACTGGTTGAAATTGCTTCTTCAGCAGTACCTTTGGTCTCGAGCCTTGGATACACATAAATATGATGGTTTTCTAGAATCACTTCGTAGTTTTTCCATTTGTGCAAAGATCTTAAATTGTCTTCGCCCATGATTAAGGAGAACTCATGATTTGGATATTTTTCCTGTAAATGAACTAAGGTATTTACGGTATAATTGGGCTGTGACAACTTAAACTCAATATCCGAAGGTTTGATTTTTGGAAAATCTTCGGTGGCAAGATGCACCATTTGCAAGCGATGGTAATCATCAAGTAAAGTGCTTTTTTTCTTCAAAGGATTGTGTGGCGTAACCACCATCCAAATTTGGTCTAAATCCGCATGCTCCGCCATGTGATTGGCAATAATGAGATGTCCAACATGAATGGGATTAAACGTTCCGAAATAGAGTCCGATTTTCATTGTATTAGTAACTAGTTATTAGTGACAAGTCATTAGTTTTTCAGCGTTTTCGAAAAAGAATTAATCATCTTTGATTCTTCTTCAATTTGCCCTATAATTTCTTTGTACAAAGTTTGATTTGTTATAAAACCAAGTTCATTAGCGATTAGTAATTGAGTTTCAATCTCGTATAATGAACCTCTCGAAATATCTAAAAAATGACTAAATGATTTTTCTGTATTTCTTCCATAACCTTCGGCAATATTAGACGGAATAGATACCGAAGCTCTTTTTAATTGACTTGTGAGCGCATATAACTCTTCTTTGGGAAATGATTTTACTAACTGATAAACTAAACAGACAATTTTAATTCCTTTTTGCCAGATCAGTAGATCTTTATACGATTTAATTTCTCCCATTTTTAAGCTAATTACTCGTTACTCTTTACTAATCACTATTTTTTACCTATAAAATTCTTTACCAATTGATACGCTTCTTCAAGAGCAACCGGTAAATCATAATTTTTGATTATCTCATCAAACTGTGGTGCTGTTGCTAATTCAACAGAAGCCTTTGCAATCCGCATATTGATTTTGTCATCACTTTCGGTAGAGCGTTCTTTTAATCTTCTTTTGAGTTCATCCACGCTTGGTGGTTTCACGAAAACGGCTAAAGTTTCTTCAGGGAATTTATGCTTGATGCGCAATCCACCAGAAACATCAATATCAAAAATCACGTTTTTTCCTTTGGCCCAAATACGTTCCACTTCAGTTTTCAGAGTTCCGTAAAAGTTATCACGATATACTTCTTCCCATTCAAGGAAATCTTCGTTTTTGATGTGCTTTTTAAATTCTTCGGTCGACATGAAATAATAATCCTTTCCGTTTACTTCATCGCCTCTTGGCTCACGAGAAGCTGCCGAAATAGAAAATTCAAGATTCAAATCTTCTTTGCTTAATAAATGCCTAACGATGGTCGTTTTTCCTGATCCGGATGGTGCCGAAAAAACAATTAATTTTCCTCCTGTGCTCATTTTATGCTGAATTTATTTCAGTATCTGTTTATATTTTCCTACAAAGTTTCAAAAACCTTGTAGGTATGTTATAAAATTAATCAACCTGCAAAGTTAAAAACAGTGCAGGTTGATAATTACAATACGTTTAATACTTGTTCCTTGATTTTTTCTAATTCGTCTTTCATCTGAACGACTAATTTTTGCATTTGTGCGTGATTGGATTTAGAACCCATCGTGTTGATTTCACGTCCCATTTCTTGGGTGATGAAACCTAATTTTCTACCATTGGCTTCGGTTCCGTTGATGGTTTCTAGGAAATAATCCAAGTGATTTGTCAAACGCACTTTTTCTTCGGTGATGTCTAATTTCTCTAAATAATAAATCAATTCCTGCTCGAAACGATTTTCATCTACATTCACTTTAAGTTCTGAGATTGCAGTTTGTAAACGGTCTTTTATCGCTTGAACGCGTTCTGGATCAAGTGCCAAAGCTTCGGTCATGTATTGACGAATGTTTCCAATTCGCAATTGAAATTCTTTCTCAAGCGACATTCCTTCATCTTTTCTAAAGTTCAGGATGTTTTGTAGCGCTTCTTCGATAACGGTTTGGATTTGTAACCAGTCGTTTTCATCGATTTCGTCACGTTCTATTTTCATGGTATCCGGCATGCGAACCGCCATTTTCATTAGTTCCGTTTCATCAGCATCAGCATACACTTCTCTCAATTGATTGATATAGGCTTTTACAATCGGCACGTTCACTTTCGTAGAAGTTTGTTCCGCGGTACTTTCGATAAAAATAGAAAAATCTACTTTTCCTCTTTCCAGTTTCAGTGCAATTTGGTTGCGTAAACCCAATTCCATTTCGCGGTACAGCGAAGGCATTCTCACATTCAAATCCAAACCTTTACTGTTTAAAGATTTTACTTCTACCGTGATTTTTTTGGTTGGTAATTGCAAAGTAGCTTTCCCAAAACCCGTCATTGATTGTATCATATAATTTTCTAAAAGAGGTCAAAGATAATAAAAAAGTGGTCAGTACTCAGTTTTCAGTCACAGTCACAGTTTTCAGTCCCGGTTTTCAGCGAAAAAATTTGTAGTACTATTACAAACTGCTAACGAATTCTTTAGATTCCTTTCCAATACTGTGAACTACCACTGAACACTGCAAACTATTTTTTTTTCTGCGTCACCAAATAAACCCCAACAAATATCAAAACTGCAGAACCAATTTTCACCAAACTCAATTCGTCTTTGCCCAAGCTTATCGCAAAAATAGTGGCGAATAGCGGTTGTAAATAAATAAAAACGGCAACAGTCGTTGGTTTTAATTCTTTCATCGAAAGCAAATTCAGCAAATAGGTCAGGAAAGTCGAAAAAATAACCACAAATCCTATTTTCCAGCAAATATTTATTGGAACAATATTCCATTCAACAGCTTGAAATTGGCTCCAGCCAAAAGGCAAAACCATAATAAAACCGAATAAATAAATCCATTTTACAAACGTAAAGGCATTGTACTTGTCCATTAATTTCTTGACGATAATCAGGTAAAATCCATACGAGATAGCATTGACCAAAACTAGAAAATTTCCTAATCCGGCGTTTGTGGCGCTGCCAATGGATTTTCCGTACAGAATAAGAAAAGCAGTTCCAATGAGTCCAAGGATAATCCCAAAAACCATTCGTTTTTGCATGCGTTCCTTCATAATAATGGCCGAAAGCGTCAAAACAATCATTGGTGTGGAAACCATGATTACAGCCGCACTAATGGGAGAAGTAAGACTCAGTCCTTTGAAAAACGTAAGCATGTTAAAAGCCACGCCAAAGAAAGCAGCCGCGATGATTCTAGGAAAATCATTGAGTGCAATTTTCTCCTTTGGCATAAAAAGCCAAATCAGCCAAAACAAAACTACCGAACCACCCACGCGCAACAAGATAAAGCCGTAAGCGTCGATATACAAAGGCATGACATCTTTGGCAATGGTAAAAGTGACGCCGTAAATTATGGAGACAATAGTAGCGCCAATTAGTGCGAGATTTCTTTTGGACATTATGCCAAGGCTTTCATTACCTGCAACATGTTTTGTTGGGTATTACCTATGTAAATTTTGTCTTTAATAATAAAAACAGGACGACTCAAAAACGTGTATTGTTCCAAAATGTATTTTTTGTAATCGTCTTCCGTCAACGATTTATTCTTTAAATCCATCGATTTGTACAACTGTGCTTTTTTGCTGAAAAGCGCTTCGTAACTTCCTGAAAGCTCACGCATTTTTTCTAATTCGGCAACAGTAATTGGGTCTTGTTTGATGTCGTGAAATTTAAAATCATGTTCTTTCGGTAATGATTTTATGATTTTTCTGCAGGTGTCGCAAGAAGCGAGGTAGTATATTATGTCCATGTAAATAGCGATTTCTTTGTGCAAAGAAAATTCATTTGACACGGAAAATGATTATTTTTATCAAAAAAATATAAAAATGAATCAATTATTTGACGTCAGCACTACAAGCAGAAATATGGTTTCAAAATTTCTATCAGGATATACTCTTGAGCAACTGAACACGATTCCGGAAGGATTCAGCAATAATTTGATTTGGAATATTGGTCATATTATTGTTTCACAACAACTATTGGTTTACAAACTTTCGGGTTTGCCGATGTTGGTTTCAGATGAATTAGTGGAGAAATACAAAAAGGGAACCAAGCCGGAACATATCGTAACCCAAGCCGAAGTGGACGAAATCAAATCCTTATTGTTTGAAACTATTCAGCAAACCAAAGTAGATTATGACAATCAACTTTTCAAAACCTACATGGAATATACCACATCAACAGGCGATCACGTTTTAAGAAATGCTGAGGATGCCATGGCTTTTAGTAATTTCCATGAAGGAATTCACATTGGGAATATGATGAGTATCCGTAAGTTTATATAGGATTTATTAATGAATATCGGGAGCTATTTCCAGCCATCCGTTGCAATCTCTTGATCAAAACGCTTTTTTTCTACGTCATAAAAGGAGCTTCCTGCGGTCGCTCTTTTCTGCCAAGAAAAAATAGCGCTTTGATCAAGAGGATTTTCACTGCTGTCTGGGCTAGGGAATATTTTTAATAAGACGATTTTAGTAAAAAAATCCCCTTTGTCAAAGCTCAACACTTTGACAAAGGGGATTTCAATTATCGTTGGTAGAGTCGTACTTTATCTCAACTGCAAATAATCATTCACTTCAGTGTACGACAATAATAGTTCTTTAGGTCCGTCAGCATACGATGCGGCTTCGTAGGAATTGTAATAAAGCAGCAATCCTTTATCGCTATAAAAAATGTTTTGGGGCAATTGGAATTTTTCTTTTTCAAACATTAGTCCGGTCGAATTGATGGATTTGTTTGCCGGAATTTTATACTTGGCTCTGAATTTTTTTTCGGCGAAAGCCTTGAAAGCAGCTTTATCATTAAATAATGCGTCATTGGAGATCGACTTGCCTGTACTTGGGTCAAACAGCAAAGAGCGCAGACCTTGGTATCCGTGTGCGCCTCCGGTGTAAGTGTAATGTTTGATTTCAATATTCAGTACGGCATCTGATTGGTATTTTACGCTTCCTTGAATGTCAGCTTCCCAACCAAATTTGTCCTCTGGAAAATCTTTCTGAAGTTTTTCGTAGGAACCAATAAATGAATTTAATAACCCATTATAATCCTTGGCGGTATAAGGTTTTTCACCAAAATAAATAATCTCTTTTAATACCGAAAACACTTTTTTGTTAATGCTGTCTGCCACGATTGGGACGGCATTTGCAACAGGTATTTTTACACTAATTGAAGGGCAATCTTCTTTACAAGGCAAACTTGTCGTTTTTTGAAAAGATTCCTCTTCAAAAACCAATTCATTAGAACATTGAGCTACCGAAAAAAGAAGTAACGTATAAATTACAATGTGTTTCATCTCAAAATTGTTAATTAAATACAAAGGTATCACTTGTGGCTTGGTTAAAATAAATTAAAGGGTAAATTTGTAGAACAATTTTTTAGTTGAAAATCCAATCTATGAAATTGCCAGTACTAATTTTGCGGAATCGAGCCCCTTTAAACAAAAGGGCAATTCGATAAATTACCGCTAAAAATAAATTTTACCTTTATGAAATTCAATACTAAAGTTATTCATGGTGGACAGCATCATGATCCAAGCACAGGAGCGGTTATGCCTCCTGTATATCAAACATCAACATTTGTACAAACTAGTCCGGGCCAACCGATAAATCCCGATTATGAATACAGTAGAGCAGCAAATCCAACGAGAACTGCCCTTGAAAATGCTTTGGCGAGTATTGAAAACGGAACGCGCGGATTGGCTTTTTCGTCAGGATTAGCAGCCACAGATTGTGTTTTGCGTTCTTTCAAAGCAGGGGACGAAATCATTGCGATGGACGATTTATATGGTGGAACTTACAGAATGTTTACGCGTATTTATAAAGATTCCGGAATAAAATTCCATTTTGTAGACATGAATGATTTGGATAAATTCAAGTCGTTAATCAACGAAAATACAAAGTTGGTTTGGGTAGAAACACCTACAAACCCTTTGATGAAACTAGCCGATATTCAAGAAATTGCCAAAATTACTAAGGAAAAGAAAATCCTTTTTGCGGTTGATAATACTTTTGCAACGCCTTATTTACAAAAACCATTAGACTTAGGAGCTGATATTGTAATGCACTCGGCGACTAAGTATTTAGGAGGTCATTCTGATGTAATAGCGGGAGCTTTAATTGTAAAAGACGAAGCACTTGGAGAACAGTTGCATTTTCAACAATTTGCAACGGGAGCTACATTGGGACCAATGGATAGTTTCTTAGTGCTGAGAGGAATTAAAACCTTGCATTTGCGCGTGGAAAGACATTGCGAAAATGGAGGGAAAGTGGTGGAGTTTCTAAACAACCATCCAAAAGTCAAAACAGTATACTATCCTGGATTACCAAGCCATCCGTACCATGAAATTGCCAAAAAACAAATGAGCGGTTTTGGTGGAATGGTTTCGTTTACTTTTGTTTCAGGCAAAAAAGAAGATGCAATTGATTTTCTGGAAAAACTAAAAGTTTTCACATTGGCTGAATCTTTAGGCGGGGTAGAATCACTAGCAAACCATCCTGCTTTAATGACACATGCCTCTATTCCGGAGGAAAAACGCAAGGAAATTGGTATTACAGACGACCTTGTTCGATTAAGCGTAGGGATTGAAGATGCTGTGGATTTAATCGAAGATTTGAAACAAGCATTAGCGTAACCGAATATCTTTTTAAGCAAAAGCTCCAATTCTATCCCGAAGTGTCGGGAAGGGATTGGAGCTTTTTTATATGTCATTATGGGAATGCTATTGTAAGTAATAAATATAACCTACATTGAACCAAACCAACCAGTCATTTGCTTTGTTTTCTTTATAAATCTCCGGATTTGGATTTAAACCATCAACCCAATTGGAAAAGAAATATTGGAATCTTAAATCGACCATTAGATCTGATAATGGAGTTAATTTATAACGGGTTCCTACACTAGAAACAACAGACCACACGGTGCTACTTTCGGTAGAAAAACCATAAGGTCTACCATCAGTTGGGGTTAAATATTTTGGAAAAGTAGTTAAAGGAGTTCCTAGTGGACCTAGCGTTGATGAAGCCTTAGCATTGTAATAGCTAAATTGCCCGCCAAGACTTATAAATGGGCCTAAACTTCCTGTTCTAGCTGTAAAATCACGAATGCTCCATGGGAAAAATTCAAGTTGCATACCAAGATTAGTTACTGCGGTACTTCCAGTCATAGCTTTCAATTGCTCTTTTCCTAGTGAAGGTTTTCCTTCTACGTATTCTCCAAAATGGTGTAATTCGGTTTTATTATAGGATAGTTCGGACCTAAGTTTAAAGTGGTCATTAAAATACGTTTCAGGGGTGTAGCAATTGCAGTTGGCTTTATAGGAAAAGTTTAAATAATGTATCAGTCCAATACCTATTCCCGTATTTCCGGCATTAGTTGACAAGTCATAACGCTCACCATAATCAGATTGAAAAGCAACCGGCCCAGCAATTACTCCAACTTCATGCGAAAACCCGCCGAATTGCGCATGTGAATCAGTAGAAAACCCAATAAAGAGTAGTAAAAGTGGTATTATCTGTTTGATCATTAGGGGTAAAATTTTCAAATCCCGACAAATATATAAAAACATCATTTATTAATTATATAAAATAAAAATTAAAAATAAGCAGACAAAATCTTATTTACTTACGAAAGTGGTGGTAATTCGCTTTAAAAGGGTATATCTTAAACAGAATTGTTTGTGAATGGATATTAAAAAGATAATTCTATTGATAAATAAAAAAAACTACGGCCGAATATTTTTATAAAATGTATCTTTGTGCATAATAACGAAATCGTTTTCTTAATTAATAATTTATAATCTATGTTACTAAAAGTAAATGATTTTATGGCTCAAGTTGAAGCCAAGAATCCAAATGAACCTGAATTTATTCAAGCTGTTAGGGAATTTGCAGAAACTGTAATTCCATTTATTGCAGAGCAAAAAAAATACGACGGAAAAAACTTGCTATTAAGAATAACTGAGCCAGAACGTTCAATTATATTTCGTGTTCCATGGGTAGACGATATGGGTGAAATCCAGGTTAATAGAGGTTTCAGAATTCAAATGAACTCTGCAATTGGGCCTTACAAAGGCGGAATTCGTTTTCATCATACCGTAAATTTATCGGTACTTAAATTTTTAGCATTTGAACAAGTATTCAAAAATAGTTTGACCACTTTGCCAATGGGCGGAGGAAAAGGAGGATCTGATTTTGATCCACAAGGAAAATCGGATGGGGAAGTAATGCGTTTCTGTCAGTCTTTCATGACAGAATTGTGCAGACATATTGGTCCGCAATTAGACGTTCCAGCCGGAGATATCGGAGTGGGAGCAAGAGAAATTGGGTATTTATTTGGTCAATACAAAAGAATAAAAAACGAATTTACTGGAGTTCTAACAGGTAAAGGGTTGGCATACGGAGGTTCCTTAATTAGACCGGAAGCTACAGGATACGGCGTTGTTTATTTTGCAGAACAAATGTTAAAAACTATTGGTCAAAGTATAAATGGCAAAACCGTTGCTATTTCTGGATTTGGAAACGTAGCATGGGGAGTAGCACTGAAAGTAAACGATTTAGGAGGAAAAGTGGTTACTATTTCAGGGCCTGATGGTTATATTTATGACGAAGAAGGAATTTCTGGCGATAAAATTGATTTTATGCTTGAAATGAGAGCAAGAGGTGATAATAGAGCGGAAGCTTATTTAGAAAAATATCCAAAAGCAGTTTTCCATAGAGGCAAAAGCGTATGGGAAGTTAAAGTAGATATTGCAATTCCTTGTGCGACTCAAAATGAGTTAAACGAAGAAGATGCTATAAACTTAATTGCAAATGGTGTTATTTGTGTAACTGAAGCTGCAAATATGCCTTGTACGTTAGAAGCTATCAAACAATTCTTGAATGCTAAAGTGCTTTTTGCACCAGGTAAAGCAGCAAATGCTGGTGGTGTAGCAGCTTCAGGATTAGAGATGACTCAAAACTCGATTCGTTTGAACTGGACTAGCGAAGAAGTGGATGGTAGATTAAAAGAAATCATGGTTGGAATCCACAATCAATGTAAAAAATACGGTACAGACGAGGAAGGATATGTGAACTATGTAAAAGGGGCAAATATTGCTGGATTTGTAAAAGTGGCTGACGCTATGTTAGCGCAAGGAGTGGTGTAAATCAACAAGATCTATAATTTAAAATGCCTTCAGCCAATGTTATTGGTCGAAGGCATTTTTATTATGTAACAAAAGGCTAAGACTTTCGTTTGTTCTATATTTGTAAACTAATATTTAGGCAAATAATGAAAAATAATGTACTCTATTTTTTACTGCTCCTTTCTACGCAAATAGGGTTTTGCCAAAACAATTTGTTATGGCAGGGTTATTTCTCCTATACCGAAATCAAAGATGTCTCAGAATCAGCAACCGCAGTTTTTGCGGCATCTGAAAATGCATTATTCTCTAAAAACACAACAACAAACGGAATTAAAACAACGAATACTATTGATGGACTTTCAGGGCAAACCATTTCTGCGGTGTACCACAGCGTGAAATTCAATAAAACAATTGTGGGTTATGAAAATGGACTGATAATTGTAATTAATGAATTGGATGGTAGCCTGTTGAATGTAGTCGATATTGTGAGCAAACAACTTCCATCAGATATAAAAAAAATCAATCACTTCATGGAATTTGAAGGCATTGCTTATGTTTCTTGTGACTTTGGGATTGTTCAATTCAATCTGAATACGCTGCAATTTGGAGACACTTATTTTATAGGGGATAATGGTGCAGAAATAATAGTAAATCAAACCACACTTTTTAATGGGTTTATTTATGCGGCTACTAACCAGGGAATAAGGAGAGCGTCAGTTTCCAATGTAAATTTAATCGATTTTAAGCAGTGGACAACCATAGCAACAGGAAGCTGGTCTAGCGCTACCACTTTTGGTACCGATTTATATGCCATAAATAACTCTGGATTCATTCATAAATTTAATTCGGTTTCTAATTCTTTCAGTGGAATTATCCAGCTCTCTCAGCCTGCATTAGACCTGAGAGCAACAGCAGGATATTTGATTGTAACAACTTTGAATAGTATCTATATTTACAACAGTCAAATGGACTTAGTGCGCCAGATAAATACAGGCCAAATCCCGGAAAGTAATGTGGCATTCACTTGTGCCACCATAGTAGGGGATACTATTTTTATTGGGACAAAAGAAAACGGATTGATTACAGCCTCACTTTCTTTAGCTTCAAGTTTTGAGAACATAACGCCTATTGGTCCTTCGAGAAACAACATATTTGCCCTTCAAACTACACCTAACGTTCTTTGGGCAGTATATGGAGATTATTCAGCTGATTATAATCCCTATCCTTTGAATAGTTATGGAGTGAGTAAGTTGAATGAAAGCGGATGGTTGAATATTCCGTATGAAAAAGTTTTTGGTGCGCAATCGATTACCAGAATTACAATAAATCCAAGTGATGAAAACCAAGTGTACGCTAGTTCTTTTTTTTCGGGATTATTAAAAATTGAAAACGATGAACCTAAAATTTTGTATAACCAAACGAATAGCGGTTTAGAGTCTTTGACGTTTGTAGGTCCCAATTATATTGATATAAGAGTCAATGGAACCGTGTTTGATAAATCTGGAAATCTCTGGGTTACCACCAGCCGAATAAAAAACGGATTGAAAGTATTGAAAACAAATGGACAATGGCAAAGCTATGCAATGGACGTTATTCTAGAATCAGCCATAGATAATAATTTTGGGACAATCGCCATTGATAAAAATGGAACAAAATGGCTCTCTACTAGTGGAGATGGTGTTATTGGTTTTAATGAAAGTACGTTTAAATTCAAGAAAATAACAACAGGTCCAGATGCTGGGAATTTGCCGATATCTAATGTCAGAACAGTTGCGGTAGATGCCAGAAACCAACTGTGGATAGGAACTACAAAGGGATTACGGGTTTTGTCCAATGTAGGGAGTTTTCAATTGGAAGATCAAATGACCGCTAATCCAATCATTATTTTAGATGATAATCTGGCTCAAGAATTATTATACGAACAGTTCATTACTGATATTGCTGTAGATGGAGCCAATAACAAGTGGATAGGCACCGCTGACTCAGGGCTGTTTTTAGTTTCACCTAACGGACAGGAAACCAAATACCATTTTACGATAAACAATTCTCCTTTGCCTAGTAATGTTATCAATGATATTGATATCAACAGTACCACCGGAGAAGTTTTTATTGCAACTGCTAAAGGTTTGGTTTCCTTTAAAGGCACTGCAACTTCGGCAAATGATGATTTAAGTAAGGCGTATGTGTATCCAAATCCAGTAAGGCCCGAGTATACAGGAACCGTTAAGATTGCAGGTTTAATAGATAGAGCGAATGTGAAAATTACGGATATTGGAGGAAATCTGGTTTATGAAACTACTTCGCAAGGAGGCACAATAGAATGGGATACCACCGCTTTTGGTAAATATAAAGTAACCTCTGGTGTGTATATGATTTTTATTTCGGCGCAAGACGGTGTAGAAACCAAAGTAAAAAAAGTAATGATAATAAGATAAATTACGAATTAATAATTACGAATTCCAATTCGTAATTTCGTAATTATTAATTCGTGATTAAAATGCAAGTTAAAACAAAAGCGATAGTTCTCTCCTCCTTAAAATTTCAGGAAAAAAGCTTGATTGTAAAATGTTTTACGCTATCTCATGGGTTGAAATCGTACTTTGTTCGGGATGCTTTTTCGAGCCGAAAAGCCAATCAAAAAATAGCCTATTTCCAGCCATTGACGATACTCGAAATCGAGGCAGTTCATAAAAACAAAGGCACTTTGGAAAATTTCAAGGAGATAAAAATCGCTTCGGCTTTTCATTCCATTCACTCGGATATTTATAAAAGTACCATTGTGATGTTTATCTCCGAAATGCTGCACCATTCCATTCATGAAGAAGAGACAAATGAGGCACTTTTTAATTTTCTTGAGGCCGCTTTAAATTGGTTAGACAACCATGACGAAATTGCTAATTTTCATTTAATTTTATTGTTAGAAACCACAAAATATTTAGGTTTTTATCCAGACACTTCGGATATGGATATGCCTTTTTTCGAAATGAATGAAGGTATTTTCACGCCTTTTCATGCAATCAGTTCGCTCACCGAACACGAAAGTAATTTGTTTAAAAAACTGATTGACTTAAAATTCGATAACAATCAAAAAACATTTCATGTCCTCGAAAGACAAATTGTTTTACGAATTCTTATTGATTATTATAGTTTTCATTTGGATGGTTTCAAAAAACCAAAATCTTTGGATGTTTTGAAGGAAGTTTTTTCCTAGAAAGTATTTGAAGGATATCGTAACGCGTGGACTGAAATGATAGAAACGTCAATTCAAGTATTTTTGCGAAACAAGATTAAGTTAAAAAATGTATCAAGAACCGTTTTTTGCGATAATTTTTAATGTTCTTGATATGATTTTCTTTCAAATATCAATCTAAGTTATGGATACTAATCATTAAAAACTAGTCACTGTCAACGGGTTGTTTTATTTCATTGAATTATCAGCTTAATAAATCGATTTTGCCTTAAAGCGTAACTTTCGACCTACGACTTTCGACTTTCGATTTTAATTTATTACTTTCGCACTTCGATTAAAGAAAAGGATAAAATGAGCACAAAATTTACTGAATACAAAGGACTTGACTTACCTACTGTAGCGTCAGAAGTACTAGATTTTTGGAAAAAAGAAAATATATTTGAAAAGAGTGTAACCACACGCGAGGGCAATCAACCGTTTGTGTTTTTTGAAGGGCCACCTTCTGCAAATGGATTACCAGGAATTCACCACGTAATGGCACGAGCCATTAAAGATATTTTTTGCCGGTATAAAACGCAAAAAGGGTTTCAAGTAAAGCGCAAAGCAGGCTGGGACACCCATGGTTTACCAGTAGAATTAGGTACTGAGGCCGCATTAGGAATTACTAAAGAAGATATAGGAAAAACTATTTCTATCGAGGAATATAACGAAGCGTGTAAAAAAACCGTGATGCGTTATACCGATGTATGGAATGATTTGACCGAAAAAATGGGATATTGGGTAGATATGGAAGATCCGTATGTGACTTATAAATCCAAATACATGGAAACGGTTTGGTGGATTTTGAAACAAATCTATAACAAGGATTTGATGTACAAAGGCTACACTATCCAGCCGTACTCTCCAAAAGCAGGAACAGGATTGTCTTCTCATGAAGTGAATCAACCAGGAAGTTACCGTGATGTAACGGATACGACTGTTGTGGCACAATTTAAAGTGATTGATGCGCACAAAGACTTATTGTTCTCCAAGTTTTACGATTACATCAGTTCGAATAATTTACTGCATTATAAGTTAGAAGCTTTGGATTTAGACGAAGTTTTTATCTTGGCTTGGACTACTACACCTTGGACTTTACCAAGTAATACTGCTTTGACTGTAGGTCCAAAAATTGAATATGCATTAGTAAAAACATTTAATCAATATACGTTTCGTCCGGCAACATTGATTTTAGCTAAGAATTTAGTTGGAAAACAATTTGGAAAAGGGTTCTTCGAAAGTTCAGATCCTGCTGACTTTGAAAATTTTAAAGAAGGCGACAAAAAAATTCCTTATCAAGTTTTAGCAGAATGCAAAGGAGCGGATTTAGTTGGAATTAAATACGAACAACTGATGCCATTGGTACTTCCATATCAGAATGCTGAAAATGCTTTTAGAGTAATAGCAGGTGATTTTGTTACTACGGAAGATGGAACAGGAATTGTACACACTTCGCCTACTTTTGGTGCAGATGATGCTAAAGTGGCAAAAGAAGCATCACCAGAAATCCCACCAATGTTAGTTTTAGACGTAAATGGAACTCCGGTTCCTCTAGTAGACTTGCAAGGTAAATTTGTTCAAGGACTTGGGGGTTTGTCTGGGAAATACGTAAAAAATGAATATTATAACGAAGGAGAAGCTCCAGAAAGGTCAGTAGATGTTGAAATTGCCATTCAGTTAAAAGAAGAAAATAAAGCGTTTAAGGTAGAAAAATACGTGCACAGTTATCCGCATTGCTGGAGAACAGATAAGCCTATTTTATATTATCCTTTAGATTCTTGGTTTATAAAAATTACCGAAGTAAGAGATAGAATGTTCGATTTGAACGAAACCATCAACTGGAAACCAAAAGCTACTGGAGAAGGCCGTTTTGGGAATTGGTTGAAAAATGCCAATGATTGGAATTTATCCCGATCTAGATTCTGGGGAATTCCATTACCAATTTGGAGAACCGAAGAAGGGACCGAAGAAATTCTAATAGGTTCGGTCGAAGAATTATACAACGAAATAGAAAAATCAATCACTGCTGGCTTCCAAAAAGAAAATCCTTTTAAAGGCTTCGAAATTGGAAATATGGCCGAATCAAATTATGATTTGGTTGATTTACATAAAAATGTAGTGGATGAAATTATTTTGGTTTCTCCTTCTGGAAAACCGATGACTCGGGAAGCTGATCTAATTGATGTTTGGTTTGATTCAGGTTCCATGCCGTATGCACAATGGCATTATCCTTTTGAAAATAAAGATAAAATTGACCAAAACAAAGATTTCCCAGCTGATTTCATTGCTGAAGGGGTAGATCAGACACGAGGATGGTTTTATACGTTGCATGCCATTGGAACTTTGGTTTTTGATAAAGTTGCGTACAAAAATGTAGTTTCAAACGGATTGGTTTTAGATAAAAACGGACAAAAAATGTCTAAACGTCTAGGAAATGCCGCAGATCCATTTGAAACATTAAAAGAATACGGTCCTGATGCGACGCGGTGGTATATGATTTCCAATGCCAATCCTTGGGATAACTTGAAGTTTGACTTAGAGGGAATAGCTGAGGTCCGTAGAAAATTTTTCGGTACATTATACAACACCTATTCGTTCTTTAGTTTGTATGCTAATATTGACGGTTTTAAATTTGAAGAAGCGGAGATTCCAGTAAACGAAAGACCGGAAATTGACCAGTGGATTATCTCAGAATTGAATACGTTGATTAAAGAAGTAGATGGTTTTTATGCGGATTACGAACCAACAAAAGCGGCTCGTGCCATCTCTGAATTTGTTCAGGAAAACTTGAGTAACTGGTACGTTCGTTTGTGTAGAAGACGCTTCTGGAAAGGGGAATATGCACAGGACAAAATCGCCGCGTATCAAACTTTATATACCTGTTTGTTGACCATAAGTAAACTCGGTGCACCTATTGCTCCGTTCTTCATGGACAAACTTTACAGAGACTTAACGTTAACAACACGGTCAGAAAAGTACGACAGTGTACATTTGGCAGAGTTTCCAATTTCGGTTGAAAACTATGTTAATAAAATGTTAGAGAGTAAAATGGAGAAAGCGCAAACCATTTCATCATTGGTTTTATCACTCCGAAAAAAGGAAATGATAAAGGTGCGTCAACCGTTGCAAAAGGTAATGATTCCGGTACTTGACAACAATCAAAGAGCTGAAATTGAAGCCATTTCTGAGCTTATAAAAGCTGAAGTAAACGTGAAAGAAATCGTACTTTTGGATGATGCTTCGGGTATTTTAGTAAAACAGATTAAACCTAATTTTAAAGCGCTCGGGCCCCGTTTTGGAAAGGATATGGGCTTGATTTCTAAGGAAATACAAGGTTTTTCGAAAGAGCAAATTGCTCAATTAGATAAGGAAGGAAGCCTGGATATTGTTATTGCAGGAAATAACGTAACTTTAACCGTAGAAGATGTAGAAATTACGTCACAGGATATTGAAGGTTGGCTGGTTGCCAACTCAAATGGAATAACGGTTGCGCTTGACATTACAATTTCAGAAGCCTTGAAACAAGAGGGAATTGCTAGAGAATTGGTAAATAGAATTCAGAATATCCGTAAAGATTCTGGATTTGAAGTTACGGATAAAATCAAGGTTCAATTGAAAAGAAATGGACTCTTGGAAGAAGCGATTCTTAAAAATGAAGACTATATTAAATCGGAAACATTAACGAGTGATTTAGTTTTTGTTGATGTCTTAGAATTGGGTACTGAAATAGAATTTGACGATATAAAAACAATGCTATTAATTTCTAAATAATATAAAATGGTAGATGAAGCTACAAGATACTCTGATGCTGATTTAGCGGAGTTTAAAGTGATAATACTGAGTAAAATACAAAAAGCACAATCCGATTTAGATTTGATTAAAAGTGCTTATATGAATGATTTGAATAATGGTACCGATGATACGTCTCCAACATTCAAAGCGTTCGAAGAAGGTAGTGAAACCATGTCAAAAGAGGCAAACTCACAACTGGCGATTCGTCAGGAGAAGTTTATTCGTGATTTGAAAAACGCCCTATTCCGTGTAGAGAATAAGACCTACGGCGTTTGTAAAGTGACCGGAAAATTGATAGGGAAAGAAAGATTAAAAATCGTTCCTCATGCTACCATGAGTATTGAAGCAAAGAACTTGCAACGATAAACCTTCTGTTAAACAAGATTTAACGCTCCTTTGGGAGCGTTTTTTTTGATTAAATTGCTATTTTTGCGCCATTAAAATTTATAAAATGTCATTACGAAAAGCGTATCTCCTTATTTTTATCTTATTGCTTGTTGATCAAGTTTCTAAAATTTATATCAAAACCAATTTTATTTTAGGAGAAGAAGTAGAAGTCTTCAGATGGTTCAAAATTCTATTCATTGAAAATGAGGGAATGGCCTGGGGAACTAAAATCCCGGGAACTTATGGTAAATTGTTCCTGACGCTTTTTAGATTAGTGGCCGTAGGCGGAATTGGGTATTGGTTGTGGGATTCTGTGGAGAAAAAACACAGCTCCAATTACTTAATTGTAGCAATATCTTTAATTTTTGCAGGTGCTTTTGGTAATATTATCGATTCTGTTTTTTACGGTGTCATTTTTGATGACAGTCAACAACAACTGGCTACCTTGTTCTCAGATCAACCGTATGGAACTTGGTTTCATGGTCAAGTAGTAGATATGTTTTACTTTCCTTTTTGGCACGGAACTTTACCAAGTTGGTTGCCAATTTGGGGCGGAAAAGAATTTACTTTTTTCAACGCCATCTTCAATATTGCCGATATGGCAATTTCTACCGGAGTTGGAATCTTGATTTTCTTTAATAAAAAAGCATTTCATCACGAATAGATTCAACGTTTTTTATAACATACAAAAAAAGACCTGTTCATGATTTGAACAGGTCTTTTTTGGTTAATTTTTATTATGTCCCGGGGCGTAACGTTTTGCGCTTTTTCCTCCGTATATTTTTTTAGCCTGACCTGGTGGAAGTCTTTTAGCTTTGTAGGTAGATCTGCTCGTTCCAGTGTGAATGCTGCAGTTTGAAAAGGAAACTGCAAAAAGAAGTACCATGATACTTACCGCTACTCTTGAATTTTTAAATGTTCTCATAACTTGATTAAATTTTATCTGGTGCGAAAGTACAGATTAAAAGTTAAAACGAGTAAACTCTATCTGGAGTAACACAATAATTTAGGGCTATATCACCTTCAAAAATACCTTCAATCAGTTCTTCAGCTTCAAAAAAAGAAAGGCCTATTTTGATAGTGTCGGGTTTGCATTCGGATAGAAATTTATCATAAAATCCTTTTCCATAACCCACACGATGTCCTTTTTTGTCGAATGTTAGAAGGGGGACAAATACAACGTCGATTTTAGTTGACGGAATTTCTATTCCATCGATAGGCTCTGGGATATTATATTCATTTTTCTTGATTTTTGTGTTGTCTGTCAGAAGAAAATGACTCATGTTTCTCGTCGTAAAATCACTTTTAGAAATAATAATGTCCTTGTCTTTTCCAGATAGCAAGTGTAAAATAAATTCGGTGTTGACTTCTTTGTGTTCGGAAATGGGCAGGAAAATATGAAAATAGTTTTTTTCCCAAATCGGAATGGTAAGCAGTTTATTGGCAACAGCCAAGCTCATTTCTTCCACTTCATCTTCCGAAAGGTTTTGTCGAAGATTTTTGTATTTTATTCTTAATTCTTTTTTAGTGCTTTGCATTTAAAATGGTCTTTGAAATATGATAAATGGCATCGCCTTGATACACGATTGGAGCTTGGTTTCCGTTGATGATAAACCCGTCATTTGGAGCTTTTATTTTGCGTTCAAATTTCCCAAATGGATCTGTTATTGTTGCCAATACAGTGCCTTTTGCAACAAATAAACCTATAAAACCGTTGTCGTGCAGTAAGCCTGAACATTTTGCACGGATCCAGGCTGATTTTTGAATGTAAATGGTCTTTTTTTCTGGACTCTTGACAACATGATTCTCAGCTAACATGTTAAGATGTGATAGAATGCGTTTAGCGCCTTCAACCCCAGCATGGGCTACTGGATAATCGATATTTAGTGATTTTCCACCTTCAAAAAGGAGCATTTTTACATCTAGCTTTTGACTGGCATTTCTAAAACTTCCAGCAATATTATTAGAAAACAAAGTGAAGGGAGCATTAAAGACATCGGCTAAATCTTTAAGCGCTTCGTTATTTGGAGCTAACCTGATTTGCGGAGCATTAAATCGACTGGCGCCACCAGCATGAAAATCAACGGCATAATCTATAATTGGCATTATTTCAGTTAGAATGTGATAGGCAAATCGACTCGCTAAAGAACCTTTTTTGCTTCCTGGAAAAACTCTATTCAAGTCTCTGCCGTCTGGAAATTCCCTAGATTGATTTACAAAACCAAACATATTGATTACGGGAATACAGATGATAGTGCCTATTTTTGGTTTATTTATTTTTTTGGTGATTAACTGCCTTACAATTTCAACTCCATTTATTTCATCACCATGAATTCCTGCTGAAAAGAGTATGGTAGGTCCTTCAATTTTTGACCGTTGAACAACTATAGGGATTTTGAGTTTTGTAGCATTGTGTAGTTTCGCAATTTCCATGTAAATAGTTTTACTTTGTCCAGGCAAAATAGTTTCTCCTAAAATACTAATGGTTTTTGAGTTTTTCATATTGAATTAAAAGCTAAAAATAGAAATAATTATTTTGAATTCGTAAATTTGAAACGAAATAAGTAACGGTTTGTAAAATTAACAGCCTTGCTAAGGAAAGTCGCATAAAACGACACTTTTTTTGAAATAAATAAACCATGCAAAACCCAACTCTTGAACTTCAAATCCAAACTTTACCAGACAATCCTGGAGTATACCAGTATTATGATAAGGAAGGGAAAATTTTATATGTGGGCAAAGCCAAAAATCTTAAAAAAAGAGTTTCCTCTTATTTTAATAAAATTCATGATACGGCGAAAACCAATGTGCTCGTAAAGAAAATTGTAACCATCAGACACATCGTTGTTCCTACAGAAACGGATGCGCTTTTGTTAGAAAATAACCTGATAAAAACGCTGCAACCGCGCTATAACGTTTTGCTGCGAGATGACAAAAGTTACCCTTGGTTGTGTATTAAGAAAGAACCTTTTTCCCGAATTTTTGCCACACGCAGAATGGTCAAAGATGGATCGGAATATTTTGGGCCGTATACCAGTTTCAAAACCGTAAGTACTATTCTGGATCTGATTAAAGAGTTGTATCCACTCCGAACTTGTAATTATGATTTGAGTAAAAGCAATATTGAAAGTGGGAAATTCAAGGTTTGTCTCGAATACCATATTGGCAATTGCATGGGGCCTTGTGAAGGTCATGAGACTTTGGAAAATTACCAAAAACAAGTAGATGCGATTCGTGAAATCTTGAAAGGGAACTTCAAGGAAAGTATGAAGGATTTTAAGCGAGTCATGACGAATCTGGCAGCCGACATGCATTTTGAAGAAGCGCAGAAAATAAAAGAAAAAATAGAAATCCTGGAGAATTACCAATCGCGATCCACAATTGTAAATCCAAAAATCACCAATATCGATGTGTTTTCAATTGTCTCGGATGAAAGTGCGGCATACGTAAACTTTTTGCAAATTTCCCATGGTTCGATTATTCGTTCTCATACGATGGAAATCAAAAAGAAATTGGATGAAAGTGACGAGGAATTACTAGAATTGGCGATAATAGAACTGAGAGAACGTTTTCAATTGTTGTCTCGAGAGGTGATTGTTCCGTTTCATGTGGATTTGGGCGAAAACATCAAAATTACAATCCCGCAATTGGGAGATAAAAAACAAATTCTGGACTTGTCCGTTCGCAACGCTAAGTTTTATCGAATTGAACAACTCAAACAACTGCAAATTGTAGATCCTGATCGCCATACCAAAAGAATTATGGCACAAATGCAAAAAGACTTGAGGTTGCCTGTTGAGCCAAGACACATAGAATGTTTTGATAATTCGAATATTCAAGGAACGAATCCAGTCGCTGCTTGTGTAGTTTTTAAAGATGGAAAACCAAGCAAGAAAGATTACCGTCATTTTAATATTAAAACGGTTGAAGGACCAGATGATTTTGCTTCGATGACCGAAGTGGTTTACCGAAGATACAAACGATTAGTAGAAGAAGAACAGCCTTTGCCTCAATTGATTATTATTGATGGAGGAAAAGGGCAACTGTCATCCGCGTTGAAGAGTATAGACGCATTGGGTTTAAGAGGGAAAATCACCGTTATTGGGATTGCCAAAAGGTTAGAAGAGTTATTCTATCCCGGCGATTCTGTTCCGTTGTATTTGGATAAAAGATCGGAAACCTTAAAAATAATTCAACAATTACGAAACGAGGCACACCGTTTTGGGATCACGCATCACCGCGATAAAAGGAGTAAAACGGCATTGAATTCGTCGATTGAGTCTATTCCGGGAATTGGAGAAAAAACAATGCTGGCTTTGATTCAGCACTTTAAAAGTGTTAAAAGATTAAAATTAGCAACAGAAAAAGAAATTTCGGACGTTATAGGTATGTCAAAAGCCAAAAAAATTGTCGAATTTTACAAGACAACAAATGAAATTTAATACTACCTAATTCTGCTAAGAGACAAATTGCTGCTTATGAAGAAAATCGCATTATTATTGATTGTTTTTACCAGTCTGACGGTATTTTCGCAAGAGCAAAAAAGACCTAAAATAGGTTTAGTTTTAAGTGGTGGTGGTGCAAAGGGATTTGCTCACATAGGTGTTTTAAAAGTACTAGAAGAAGCAGGAGTCAAGATCGATTACATTGGCGGGACCAGTATGGGCGCGGTTGTTGGGGGTCTTTATGCCTCGGGATATAATGCATCCCAAATAGATTCTATTTTTCAAGCTACAAATTTCAATGAGTTAATCAACGATTTTATTCCCAGATCTTCAAAGAATTTTTACGAAAGAAGAAATGATGAGCTGTACGCTTTAGTTTTACCGTTTAACAAAATGAAAATTGGGATTCCGGAAGCCTTGTCTAAAGGGATGTACAATTATAATTTATTAAGTAGGATTACCAGAAACGTGAGGGATGTTAAGGATTTTAACCAACTGTCCATTCCTTTTTTGTGTATTGCCACCAATGTTGAAACCGGTGAAGAAGTACTCTTAAACAAAGGGAATTTGGCTCAGGCTATGATAACCAGTTCTGCTTTTCCTTCTTTATTTTCCCCTGTGGAAATTAATGGAAAAATTTTGGTAGATGGTGGAGTAGTCAATAATTATCCCATTGAAGAGGTACGAAAACTAGGCGCAGACATCATTATAGGTGTTGACGTTCAAGATGGTTTGCTAGATCGAACGCAGCTTAAAGATGCTACTAAAATTTTAGTCCAAATCACTAATCTTCATTCTATAGAACGAATGACGAAAAATATTGCGAATACGGATATTTACATAAAACCCGATATTTCACAATATGGTGTGATTTCATTTGATAAAGGCAAAGAAATAATTAAAAAAGGAGAAGAGGCTACATTTGCTGTTTTTGAGGAGCTAAAAAAACTAGTTGATGAATCTAATCCTTACATCAAGCCTAAACTGAAGCTACATTCTGATAGCCTACAAATTAGTGCTATAAACAGCAATGATTTAGATAATTATACGAAAGAATATATCAGTGGAAAATTAAGATTTAAGCCAGGAGCAAAAATTGTTTATGATGACTTATTAAAGGGGATTAATAATATCAATGCCTCACAAAATTTTAGCGCTATCTCTTATTCCTTGGAAACTAATCAAGGAGCGGTAGACTTAAATATTAATTTAAAGGAAAACGAGACAAAGACTTATCTGAAATTCGGAATGCACTATGATAATTTGTTTAAAAGCGGTGTACTAGTAAATTTAACTCGTAAAAAAACACTTTTTAAAAACGACATCGCCTCTTTGGATATTATTTTGGGAGATAATTTCAGGTACAATTTAGACTATTACATTGAAAACGGATTTAATTTGAGTTTTGGTTTTAAATCACATTACAACCAGTTTAATAGAAATGTAGCGAAAGAAATAAGCAGTATCGCTTTTAATAATCCCAATATCAACGCTGTCAATGTTGATTTTAGCGACATGACTAATCAAGTGTATTTCCAGTCTTTGTTTGTTCAGAAATTTTTGATTGGAGGTGGCGTGGAACTCAAATATTTAAAGATAAAATCGGAAACATTGGCCAATGTGAATCCAACAATTGACAATAGTAACTATTTAAGTCTTTTTGGTTATTTGAAATTTGATTCTTTTGATAACAAATATTTCCCCAAAAAAGGGTGGTATTTTGCAGGTGATGTCCAATCCTATTTGGTTTCTTCTAACTATACGGGCGATTTTCAACCCTTCTCTATTGCTAAAGGGGACTTTGCAGTAGCAGCAACCTTATTTAAAAATGCTACTGTCAAATTCCAAACTGATGCAGGTTTTTCTTTTGGTCAGGAAAGTGTTGCTTTTTTCAACTTTATTCTGGGCGGTTACGGATACAATCCACTTAATAATTTCAAATATTTATATGGTTATGATTATTTGAGTTTGGTCGCTAATAGTTATATAAAATCAACAGGCACGGTCGATTATGAGTTTTATAAAAAGAATCACATCAACTTTTCAGCAAATTTTGCTAATATTGGAGATCGAATTTTTGAGACCGTGGATTGGATTTCTATCCCAAAATATTCTGGATATGCCGTTGGATACGGTTTAGAAACGGTAATTGGACCAGTAGAAATAAAATATTCGTGGTCCCCAGAACAGCCTAAAGGATTTACCTGGTTCAGTATTGGCTTTTTGTTTTAAATTTAATTTATTTCAATAATAATTCCGATATTTGTTATAATGAAAACAAAATGGCTAGGTTTATTAGAGTATCTTCAATTCCTTATCAAGAGAAATCCGGAATAAGGACTCTTTTTTTTGATTTAGCATAGCACTTAATAAAGTAATCTAAACTTTAATTTGTTACACTTTAAAAAAAAAATCATGCCTTTATATCATAAATTAGGGAGTTTTCCCCAAAAAAGACACACACAATTCGAAAAACCAAACGGCGGTTTGTACTACGAACAACTCTTTGGAACAGAAGGTTTTCATGGTCATTCTTCATTGTTGTATCACGTTCACAGACCAACACAGGTAAAAGAAATTCTAAAATCTTATTCGGTTGAACCTAAAATTGCCATTGGAAAAAACATTAAATCACTACTGTTAAAAGGTTTTGAGTTAAAACCAGAAGATGATTTTCTAGACAGTCGGAAAGCGATGTTGGTCAACAAGGATTGTACGATAGGATTAGCCGCTCCAAGACAATCATTACGCAACTATTTCTATAAAAATGCCGATGCGGATGAAATGATTTTCATTCATAAAGGAAAAGGAAAATTGCGCACCATGATGGGAAATATTCCTTTTGAATATGGAGATTATCTGATTATTCCTCGCGGAATGATTTACCAAATTGATTTTGAAACTTCGGAAAACAGATTGTTCTACGTCGAATCCTTTGCGCCTTTTTACACGCCAAAACGTTATAAAAACGAATCAGGGCAACATTTAGAGCATTCTCCTTTTTGCGAACGCGATTTTATTTTGCCAAACGAGTTAGAAACACATGATGAAAAAGGCGATTTCCTGATCAAAATCAAGAAAGAAGGAATGATGCATGAAGTGGTTTATGCCACGCATCCTTTTGACGTTGTGGGTTGGGACGGATATAATTTCCCTTACGGATTTAGCATTCATAATTTTGAGCCTATAACGGGGCGCGTTCATCAGCCGCCACCGGTGCATCAAACTTTCGAAACAGCAACTTTTGTGGTTTGTTCTTTTGTTCCAAGGTTGTACGATTACCACCCAAAATCTATTCCAGCGCCTTACAATCATAGCAATATCGACAGTGATGAGGTTTTGTATTATGTAGATGGCGATTTCATGAGTCGTAATAATATTGAGCAAGGTCACATTACATTGCACCCAAAAGGCATTCCCCACGGACCCGCACCAGGAGCCATGGAACGCAGTATAGGTCATACAGAAACGCACGAATTAGCTGTAATGGTCGATACGTTTCGCCCGTTGATGGTCACCGAAGAAGCGATGGGACTAGACGATGGTCAGTACTATAAATCTTGGGTAGAATAATTCATTGCAAGGGACGAAGTAATCGCATTACAATTGTCATCCTGAGCGTAGTCGAAGGAAGGAGCTATTTCCTGCTATTCGTTGCAATCTTTTTTTCGGTTAAAAAACCTCAAAAAAGGATTTTCACTGCTATCAGGGCTATGGATTTAGAGTAAACAACAACATAATTTTAAATTAATAAATCCGTGTACATCAGTTTTATCCGCGGTATCCGCGTTCCAAAACTAGAAGTGCCGAATCAAAAAATAAATTACAATGAGCAAAGAAGTAAAATCAGTAGAATACGGACTAGAAAAAATATTTGAAGGAGCACAAGATTTCCTTCCTTTACTAGGAACCGATTATGTAGAATTCTACGTAGGAAACGCAAAACAATCGGCACATTATTACAAAACCGCTTTCGGTTATCAGTCATTGGCGTACGCCGGATTAGAAACCGGAGTTCGAGACAGAACCTCGTATGTGTTAAAGCAAGATAAGATTCGTATTGTATTAACAACGCCTTTAACACAGGATTCTCCTATTCATGACCATTTGCAAAAACACGGTGATGGAGTGAAAGTGGCGGCTCTTTGGGTTGAAGACGCTACAAGCGCTTACGAAGAAACTATGAAACGTGGAGCGCGCTCTTTTATGGAGCCAACGGTTGAGAAAGATGAATTTGGAGAAGTAGTACGTTCCGGAATTTATACCTACGGAGAAACGGTACATATTTTTGTGGAGCGTAAAAACTATACGGGTGTCTTCTTACCGGGCTACAAAGAATGGAAATCCGATTACAATCCAGAGCCAACAGGATTAAAATATATCGACCACATGGTGGGAAATGTAGGTTGGAATGAAATGAATACTTGGGTGAAATTCTATGAAGACGTGATGGGATTTGTGAATTTCCTATCTTTTGATGACAAGCAAATCAATACCGAATATTCGGCCTTGATGAGTAAAGTAATGTCTAATGGAAATGGTAGAATCAAATTTCCAATCAACGAACCAGCTGAAGGAAAGAAGAAATCACAAATTGAAGAATATTTAGATTTTTATGGTGGACCTGGAATTCAGCACATCGCTATTGCTACGGATGATATTATCAAAACAGTGTCGCAATTAAAAGCAAGAGGAATCGAATTTTTATCTGCTCCACCGCACACTTATTACCAAGCTATTCCAGAACGATTGGGTGACCACATGAAAATGATGAAAGAAGACCTGAATGAAATCGAGAAATTAGCCATTATGGTTGATGCGGATGAAGAGGGCTATTTACTGCAGATTTTCACTAAACCGGTACAAGATAGGCCTACCTTGTTTTTTGAAATTATTCAAAGAATGGGTGCCAAAGGTTTTGGTGCAGGGAACTTCAAAGCGCTTTTTGAATCAATTGAACGAGAACAGCAATTGCGAGGAACGTTGTAAATAGGTGTTATTTTTACACATTGTGAAAAAATAACCGATGAACAACCTGTATTTTTGTAAATGTTGTGTTAAACTTTATTTTTAACAAATATAACTAGTTTTGTTAACTACCTTTGCACTCGCAAAAAGGGAAGGGGTGGTTTCCTTCCTGATTTCATATAAATTTCATAGTTTATAGTTTTTTGGTTAGTTAATAGCATAAAAACTCAGTCATTATTTGACTGAGTTTTTTTGTTTTGATATATTTGGAATAAAATTTGCTAGTACAGTCCATAAATAGACAAATCAAATAATGAAAAAACTATTCTTATTCTTTTTATTGATTATAACTGTAAGTAGCTTTGATTCTCCCCAGGAAGATGCTTATGCTGTTGGCGAGTGGTTCAAATTTAGAATCCATTACGGAATAGTAAATGCTGGTTATGCCACGCTGGAGGTAAAAGATGCTACGATAAATAATAAAAAAACGTTTCATGTTATCGGTAAGGGATCCACTACTGGAATGTCTCGATTTTTCTTCAAGGTGGACGATTTATACGAAAGTTATATTGACAAAGAAACCAGAAATCCATATCAATTTGTTCGAAAAATTGATGAAGGAGGGTACACTAAAAATCAAGAAGGTTTTTTCAATCAATCCAGCAATAGAGTGGTTGTAAAAGATTATAAACACAAGACAGAAAAAACACTTTACATCCCAAAAAACACACAAGATATTTTATCGACTTTTTATTATTTAAGGAATCATCCTAATATTGATAAGTTAAAAATTGGCGAAGCCGTGGCCATTGACATGTTTTTTGATGATGAAACTACAAAATTTAAGCTAAAATTTATGGGGCGAGAAAATATTACCACTAAATTTGGCGTTATCCCAGCGATGATTTTTAGACCTTTAGTTCAATCAGGGCGTGTTTTTAAGGAGCAAGAAAGTCTTACCGTTTGGATTTCGGATGACGATAATAAATTGCCACTTAGAATAAAAGCCAGCTTAGCTGTAGGTTCAATCAAAGCAGATATTGATGCATACAAAGGATTGAAGACTCCTTTTAAAACAAAATAATAATGAATAATAACGAGAATTCAGAAGCTATCTTAAAAGAAATTGAGCTTAAATACAATGCAATAAATCAAAAAACAGAGACACAGTTAGAAGGATTGCTTTGGTCTAAACCTATTACGTATTGGGATTACATTCAAACAGACGCTTTGTTAAATCTTCAAATCCAAAGAACGACGCTTCCTGATGAAATGGTTTTCATCATGTATCACCAAGTAAATGAATTAATATTCAAAATGATTCTATGGGAAATGCAACAAATCTCTTATTGTAAGGAAATAAATACCGTGTTTTTTACAGAAAGGTTGATGCGAATTAGTCGTTACTTTGATATGTTAACCACCTCTTTCAGCATTATGGGCGATGGGATGGAAATAGAGCAATACATGAAGTTTAGAAATACGTTAACTCCCGCTAGTGGTTTTCAAAGCGCACAATACCGTCTGATAGAATTTTCGTCCACAGACCTAATAAATCTGATCGACCATCGTTATAGAGATTCAATTGATAGAAATACGCCTTATGAATTTGCCTTAGAGCATTTGTATTGGCAAGCTGCTGGTAAAGATTATCATACTGGAAAAAAATCTTTCCTATTAGAGGAATTTGAAAAAAAATATAAAAAGGAATTCCTAGCGCACATGGAGGAATACAACACCATAAATATTTGGCAAAAATTTAAGCAACTGCCGGAATTGGATCAAAAAAATCCTGAATTAGTTCAAGCGATGCGTCATTACGACCATACGGTTAATATTACTTGGGTGATGCAGCATTTGAATACAGCAAAAAAATACATTGATCAAAGCGGAAAAGGAGATGGCGAAGCTACAGGTGGAAGTGACTGGAAAAAATACATGCATCCAAAATACCAAAGAAGAATTTTCTTCCCGGAACTATGGAGTAGCCATGAATTAGAAAATTGGGGAGTCGAAATGTAAGTTGAATTAAAAAACAAGGTTTGAAACAAATATTTATAGTTATTATAGCGCTATTTTCTTTAGTATCATGTAAAAAAGTAGAGGAAATAAAGGAGGAAAAGATAGTAAAATTAGTCCCTAAAAAAAGTGAATTTGGGTTTGTGTATGCTGATTTTAATGTAGTTCAGGACACTGTGAAAAGAGGGGATACTTTTGGTACATTACTAGAAGAGCAATATATTGGAGATCGAAAAGTATTTGATATTGTCGCTAAAGTAAGAGATAGTTTTGATGTAAGAAGCATCAGGATAAACAAGCCTTTTACTTTGCTTCGGTCCAAAAATAAAAAGAATGACTTACAGGTTTTTATATATCAACCGGATGCGTTGACCTATTACGTAATTGATATGCGAGATAGCGCAGTGGTTGTTTACAAAAAAATAAAACCCATTACGATTAAACGCCGAACCATTGGCGGAGTTTTAAAAGAATCATTGTCTGAAACCTTAGGCAATGCAAAGATAGAAGGAGCGCTAGCCAGCAAAATCGCTAAAATTTATGCCTATTCTATAGATTTTATGAAGCTCAAAAAAGGCGATCGGTTTGCAATAACTTTTACGGAACGATTCATAAATGATAGCATCTATGACGGCGTGGAAGAGTTGGAAGCTTCGTTTTTTGAATACAGAGGTAAAATTATCTATGCTTTTCCTTTTGCGCAGAATCCCAATTCAGATAAAAAAGAGTACTTTGATGAGCAAGGAAAAACCCTAAAAAATTTCTTTCTTAAATCACCTATTAAATTCAGCAGAATTTCATCCCGATTTTCATCCAGTCGGTTTCATCCGGTCCAACACCGATGGAAAGCGCACAAAGGAACGGATTATGCTGCTCCACGCGGAACTCCTATTACCGTTACAGCTGGAGGTGTTGTGGAGCAAAGTGGATTTACGGCTGGAAATGGAAATTTTGTAAAAGTAAAACACAACGGAACTTATTCTACGCAATACCTGCACATGTCAAAAATATTAGTAAGACGAGGACAGCGTGTCAGTCAAGGTCAAGTTATTGGTTTGGTAGGAAGTACAGGTCTTGCAACTGGACCTCATGTATGTTATCGTTTTTGGAAAAATGGAAGACAAGTGGATGCGCTGAGGCTTAAATTGCCTACTGGAGAACCGATGAGTGGTGCTAGTAAAAATCGCTTTAATAAACAAATTACGCCGTTGAAATTTGTATTAGACAGCGTTGCCAATTTATAATTGACTCCTTTTTTATAGACTTTGGATTGTTTTTGGTGATAAATGACAAGTCTTTCGTTTATTTCGTACTTCAAAAATTAACTGTTTTGCTGCAAAATTGTTATATAAATCAAAACCTATTTTCCATTAAAACAAATTTGAGTATTTTTGTCCCAATTTTAACAATACTACAAATCCTTTATAAATGGCTTTAAATACGATAAACCCAACGGAAACAATTGCTTGGAAGAAACTAGAAATGCATTTCAACAAGATGCAAAAAGTGTCTATGCAGGAATTATTTAAACTGGATCCTACTAGAATTGATAAGTTTAACCTGCAATGGAATGATTTTTTACTTGATTATTCAAAAAATTGTATTGATCAGGAAACCATTCAATTATTAATGGAACTGGCTGATGAAATGGGGCTTAAAAGTGCTATTGCGGATTATTTTGATGGTGCCATAATCAATCAAACTGAAAACCGAGCTGTATTGCATACTGCCTTACGTGCTAAGGAATCAGCGGTTGTTACTGTTGATGGAATTAATGTAATTCCTGAAATTTATGAAGTAAAAAATAAAATTAAAGCATTTACGAATGAAGTAACTTCTGGTGAGAGAACTGGTTTTACGGGAAAAGCATTTACAAATGTTGTAAATATTGGTATTGGTGGTTCAGATTTGGGACCCGCTATGGTGGTAGAGGCATTACAGTTTTATAAAAATCATTTAAATGTTCATTTCGTTTCCAATGTTGATGGTGATCATGTCAATGAAATCATTAAAAAGTTGAATCCTGAAACAACCTTGTTTGTTATTGTTTCTAAAACGTTTACCACACAAGAAACATTGACTAATTCTGAAACGATCAGAAAATGGTTTTTATCAAAAGATTTTGGCACAACTCAAGCAGATGTTGCTAAACATTTTGTTGCGGTTTCGACTAATATTCAAAAAGTAACGGAGTTTGGTATAAATGAAGCAAATGTTTTTCCGATGTGGGATTGGGTTGGCGGACGATTCTCTTTGTGGAGTGCTGTTGGACTTACGATAAGTTTAGCTGTTGGATACGATAATTTTGACGACTTGCTAAAAGGAGCCAATGAAATGGACGAGCATTTCAAGACGGAAGATTTTGATAAAAATATGCCCGTTGTCTTAGCGTTATTGAGTGTCTGGTACAATAATTTTTTTGGTGCCGAAAGTGAAGCCTTGATTCCATACACGCAATATTTGCAAAAATTAGCACCTTACTTGCAGCAAGGAACGATGGAAAGCAATGGTAAGAGTGTGGGTCGTGACGGAAATCCAGTGAATTATCAAACGGGAACTATAATTTGGGGAGAACCGGGAACAAATGCACAACATGCTTTTTTTCAGTTAATTCATCAGGGAACAAAATTGATTCCTGCAGATTTTATAGGTTTTATAACTCCTTTATACGGAGACAATGATCACCATGATAAATTAATGTCTAACTTCTTTGCTCAAACGGAAGCTTTAATGCATGGAAAATCAGCAGTACAAGTTCAAGCTGAATTTGATAAACAAGGTATTTCAGAAGATAAAGCTCAGTTTCTTTTGCCATTTAAAGTTTTCTCAGGCAATAAGCCAACGAATTCTATTTTAATCCAAAAGTTGTCTCCAAAAACATTGGGTTCTTTGATTGCATTGTATGAACACAAAATTTTTGTTCAAGGTATTGTTTGGAATATTTTTAGTTTTGATCAATGGGGAGTCGAGTTAGGTAAACAATTGGCAAACTCTATATTAGAGGAAATTAAGACAGAAAAAGTTCAAGGTCATGATAGTTCTACTGCCTTTTTATTGAATCATTTTTTAAGAAGTAAAAACAAGTAAAAAATTTATATTTTTAATAAATTTTCACATAATTTGAATTGACAGCTCTTTTTAGAGTAGTTAATATAGCTTTTAAGGCTCTGATTAGATTGAAATCAGGGCTTTTTTATGGCTAAGTGTCTCTGTTTTAATAGTTTTTTTAAGTTTTTTGAGTTTTTTTTAATGGTTACAATTGGATAAATATTGATAATAATTTAATAAAAATAGCTATTAATTGATAAAAAGTCTTTTTATTGTTAAAAATATCGATAAAATTATTTTTAAATGAATTTCTGCTTTTTAGAAAAACAGTAATTCTTAACGTTGTGTTAACTTATTAAACTAAAAATGTTATAATTTTGCCAAATATTTTTAAACTAAACAAAAAACAAAAATGAAAAGAATTATTTTTATTTTGATTATTTTTTTATCAGTTGTAGGTCATTCGCAGGTTACTAGTTCTGCTATGTCTGGTACTGTTAAATCAAATGCTGGAGAAACTCTTCCGGGAGCTTCGGTTGAGGTTGTTCACAAGCCAACAGGAACTAAATACTATTCTACTACGGATGGTAATGGACGGTATGCAGTGCAAGGAATTAGACCAGGAGGTCCTTATACAGTAAAGGTGACCTACGTTGGTTACAAAACAACAGAAATCACAGAAATTACCGCTCCTTTAGGTAATAACTTAACTGTAAATGTTGTTGTAGAAGAAGAATCAAATGCTTTAAGTGAAGTAATTGTTTCTACAAAATCAAAAGGTAATTTCAATAAAGGAAGAACCGGAGCTTCTCAACAATTTTCTAATAGAGAAATAACAGCGGTGCCAGTAACAGGTGCACGTTCAATAAATTCAATCACAAAGTACAATGCCAATGCAGGTAGTAATGGTACTTTTGGAGGACAGGATTCAAGATTAAATAACTTTACTATTGATGGTTCTGTATTCAATAATGGTTTTGGTTTAGGTAGTGATTCACAAGCAGGAGGTAGAACAGGTTCTACAGCAATCTCTTTAGATGCTATCGAACAATTACAAGTAAGCATTGCTCCTTATGATGTACGTCAATCTGGATTTTTAGGATCTGGAATAAATGCCGTTACAAAAAGTGGGACAAATGATGTAGAGGGATCAGTATATAATTCATTCCGTAGCAATAAAAAAGATTTTATTGGTACTAAAGCGGGAGAAAGAGTTATTGTTCCTGGAAAATTTGAAGAAAAAATCTGGGGTGCTAGAATTGGAATGCCAATCATCAAGGATAAATTGTTTTTCTTTGGAAATTTTGAAACAATTGAAAATTTAAGTCCAGCTACAACTTGGACCTCTACAGGTTCTCCACAGCAAAGTGCTCAGGTCTCTCGACCAACTTATGCGCAAATGGAAACACTTTCTAATTTCTTACAAGAGAAATTTAATTATACTACTGGACCATGGGAGAACTATGATGCAGAAAGAATTTCAAAAAAATACCTAGCTAGAATTGACTGGAATATTAATGCCAATCATCAATTAACAGCTCGTTATGTTCATCACGATTCAAATTCTGATGAGTTGACTTCAAACTCAAATTCATTAGGTTTTGGTAATAGAAGAACTAGCCCACTTGCAATGTCTTTTAAAAATAGTGGTTATGTTATACAAGATAATACAAGATCAGCTGTTTTGGAATTGAATAGTAAATTAAGCAATTCTTGGTACAATAACTTCATCGCAGGTTATGACAAACAAATAGAAGATAGAGCTTTACAAGGTGGTGGTTTATTCCCAACAATTGATATTTTAGATGGAGCTACTACTGCTATTTCAGCTGGTTTAGATCCTTTTACACAAGGTAACAAATTGTCTTATTCTACATTGCACTTCACAAATAATTTAACTAAAACGGTAGGGAAACATTCTTTATTATTTGGTACTAATTTTGAACGTTTTAAATCAAGCAACTTGTTTTTCTCTGGATCAAACGGTGTTTACGTGTTTAACTCTTTAACTGATTTTTACGCTGCGGCAAATCAATCAGCTAATACAGGAGGATTACCATCTACAACGGCACTTCCTGCACGTTTACAATTTAGATATTCAGCTTTGCCAGGTGCTCAAGAGCCATTGCAAATATTTAAATCAAATAAACTTGATTTATATACGCAAGATGAAATGAAATTGAGTGATAGATTCAAATTAACGGTAGGTCTTCGTGCTTCAGCAGTTTGGTTTGCTGATACAGCTCTTGAAAATCCTGCAGTTACTGCATTGACGTTTGCACAAGGACAAAAGTTCAACACAGGTGATATGCCTGACACACAATATTTATTTGAGCCTAGAGTTGGTTTCAACTTAGACTTAAATGGCGATGCATCTACTTTACTTCGTGGAGGTAGTGGTGTATTTACAGGTAGAGCGCCATCAGTTTATTTATCCAATGCTATTGGAAATAATGGGGTACTTACAGGTTTTGTAGACGTTAGTGGTGCTGCATTGGCAGCCGGAGGATATGGGTTTACTCCTAATCCTAATGATTATTTTATTCCAGCTACTCCAACTCTTCCTACTACGTTTGAATTGGCTTTTTCAGATAAAAAATTTAAGTTTCCTCAAGTTTGGAAAACAAACATAGCTGTTGATCAAAAACTTCCTTTTGGTTTTGTAGGTACAGTTGAGGGGATTTTTCAAAGAAACATTAATGCAATTAATTATTATAACGCAAACTTTGATGCTCCTGTTGGAACTTTTAGTGGGCCGGACAACAGACCAAGATATGCTCGTACTGATGCAGGTGTTCGTGTAAATGATAATGTTTCAAGTGCTGTTGTTTTAAGTAATACAGATAAAGGATATTTTTATTCTACCACTTTTAAATTAGAATATCCATATAAAAAAGGTCTTTGGGGATCCTTCGCATACACGCACTCAAGTGCTAATGATTTATTGTCTCCTGGTTCTATTGCTTCTGGTTCATGGACTGGTGCTAGATCTGTAAATGGAAATAATGATTTGCCATTAGCATTGTCTAATAACAATACACCACATAGATTAGTAGGTATCGTTGGTTATAAAATTGAATATGGTAAAAATGTAGGAGCAGCTACGTCAATCAACTTAGGTTATATTGGTGAGCAGTCAGGACCGTTTTCATATTCTTATGGAGGAGACATGAATGGAGATAGAGTGAATAATAATGATTTGATTTATGTGCCAAATAGCGCTAATGAAATTCGTTTCCAACCAATTTCAGTAACAAATGGAACTGTTGTGACAGCTTACACAGAAGCACAACAACAATTAGCTTATGATGCTTACATCAATCAAGATAAATATCTTTCTACAAGAAGAGGACAGTATGCTGAAAGAAATGGAGGAGTTTTGCCAATGTTACATAGATTAGATTTATCTGCAACTCAAGATTTTTACATTACGATTGCTGGTAAAAAGAATAACTTCCAATTTAGAGCTGATATCTTAAACTTTACTAATTTTATCAATAAAGATTGGGGTGTAACGCAAAGAGTTACTAATGCGAATGTTTTAAATTACAGAACTACGACTGCTAATGTTCCTTTTTATCAATTAGCAACTCAAGTAGAAGCTGACGGAACTAGAGTTCTAATTAAAGATACTTTTCAGAAAAACGCGTCAACATTTGATGTTTGGCAAGCACAGTTTACTTTGAGATATATTTTTGGAAAATAATATTTTAAGATTTTGAATATTTTAAAAACCACGTTGAGAGACGTGGTTTTTTTATGCCTTTTTTTGTTATATTTGTTAAAACAAAAATAATAAATATGTACGATTTTATTCAAAAATTTCATTCTGGCTGGGCTTATTTGGCTCTTTTAGTATTGGTGGTTGCGGTGGTAAATTCCTTAATTGGAATGTTTTCTAAAAAAGAATTTCTTTCCAAAGATCGAAAAATTGCCTTGTTTGCCTTGATTGCAATTCACATTCAATTTTTAGTGGGTATCATTTTATATTTTGTTTCACCTAACGGATTAAATATGATAAAAGCAGTGGGAATGGGAGGTTTAACAACGGAAAGCCGATTGTTAGCACTGGAGCATCCGTTAATCAATGTTATTGCTATTGCCTTAATCACTATAGGTTGGTCTAAACATAAAAAATTGTTGACTAGTGAGTCAAAATTTAAAACCTTTTCTATTTTATATGGTTTGGGATTATTACTTATATTGAGCAGAATTCCATGGAAAATATGGTTATAAAAACCTAAAAAAAAGCTCTAGAAATAGAGCTTTTTTTTTCTAGGTATGGTTTTTGTAAAATAGGTTTAACTAACACAAGATATATGAAAAAATCAATTACTTTATTTTTTTTACTGGTAATAAGTTGCGCGGTCTATAGTCAAAGTTCAGTAAGACAGAAAACCTTAGTTCAAAAAGACTCCATCAAAAAGAGTAAAATGGTAATTCAAATTGAGGAGAAAAAATTGGATTCTTTAGTTGCGGTATTAGGCGTTTTTAAGCCTTTCAAAAAAGCTGCCCATGCATCTTATTATGCAGATAAATTCAACGGAAGACGCACTACTAGTGGTACAAAATTTGACAATAACAAATATACGGCCGCACATAAAAAACTTCCTTTTGGGACAAAAGTTAGAGTCACCAATGAAAAAAATGGAAAATGGGTAATTGTGGAAATCACAGATAGAGGACCTTTTGTAAAGTCTAGGGAAATTGACCTCTCAAAGCGTGCATTTATGGATATTACTTCCAATAGAGGCAGTGGGGGAATGCTGGTAACTATTGAAGTATTGAATAAATAATCACCATTTTTGGAAGGGAATTTTGCTTAAATAAGCATTGTAATAACGGATGTCACCGGTGACTTCAGCACCAAGCCATTCTGGTTTATCAAAAGAATCCGTCTCAGTATTAAGTTCGATTTCTGCAACAATCAATCCTTCATTTTTACCATAAAACTCGTCTACTTCAAAAGTGTGATTCCCAGATTTTATTTCAAAACGGGTTTTCTCAATGACGCCTTCTTCACATAATAGTAGTAATGCTTTAGCTTCAGTAATAGGAATTTCTTTTTCCCATTCAAATCGGGACATTCCTGTTTTATTTGAATTCCCTTTTATGGTCAAAAATCCTTTGTTACCTTTGATGCGAACTCGAACCGTACGTTCAGGAACTGAACTCAAGTAGCCTTGCGCAATGTGATTTTGAGCAAAAGCAACTGCCTTGAACGATTCGTTTTTAACTAAAAATTTTCTTTCTATTTCAATCATATCGTTTTGAGTTTATAATGCTTGTCATTGTTTACTTGGACAGCAATAGTAAGTTTATTTGCTGAAACAGACAATTCCTAATATCCTTTTTTCTGTTTAAAAAACAGTTTAAGTATTGGAAGATTCTCTTTGTTATTGTTTTTAATCTCAGAATTCAAAGGTATTAAATATTTTTACTTTAGTGGTTTTATGTCTTTTATAACCAAACAAAGTGCTGTTTTAGTTCGAAGAGGTGAAGTTGCGTTCCCTTTGCAAAGGTTTTGCAGCACTATAATTATAATCTCGAAAATATAAGAGACGACAATTTAAAAAAGTAAGAGTCTTTATTTACTTTTTTGCCCTTTTGAATCAATTTTTTATGAATAAGTTCGCTGAATTTGTTTGGCCTATTTGTATTTTTACAAAAATAGAATTAAAAGAATGAAGGTATTTTTCAAAGCTAAGCCTAAGGCCACTATTGCAGGACTTTTAACTGAATTTTTTGGTGAAGCACAATCTTGGCGTGAGACAAACGACAGCTTGGAACCTTTAGTTGAATTAATTCGTCTGATACGCCCTTTAAAAGTCAAAAAGGGACAAAAGGTCGATTTACAAGAAATGATTTCTTTTTTAAAAGAAAATTATGCTTGTAGGAAACAGTTTTCTATCTACCTCAAAGAGATTTTAAAAGACAGGAAATTTAATAAAATTCTTTCTGATGCTGCTATTTTGCAAGATGTAGATTTTCTTTTTGAAGTAAAAAAAAGAATCTTCGCTAAATTCTTTCCTTATCAGCCACAGATTGATACTTTAGAATATGTACTGAATCAGGTTTTTTATCTTGCCAATGATGGGATTTGGATTAACCAAATACCATTGAACCAATTAGGTGAAGTTTACGATATTTTGAAATTCAGGTCGATTTACGATAGTGCAGCACCCGATTCTATTTTGTCAGAGTTATTAGTGGCTATGCATTTAATCACACAACGCATCAGTGGTCGTGCAATGGAGACGGATGTAATCAAAATGGTTCCCGAATTTGATAATCTCGAAAGTCCATTTTCTGCTTTTGAAAAGGAATTGTTTTTGTTGGAAGATCGAATTAGAATTTCTGATAGGCATTACATTACTTCAGAGGATTTGTCCTATGCGCAGTTATTAGTTTTGCACAAGCAATGCGAAGAATTTGTGGAGAAAGCATTTCATAACAGCTCCAAATACGGTATATCATTGAGGGTAAACCAGAATTTATTAAAAATTAGACAGCAATTAGAGCGACTTAAATTTTTAATTTCATTATTGATAGTAGATAGCGAGAAGGATAAAAAGAACAATGGGATCATATTAGCTTCGCGACTAATAAAGTTTAATTGCTACAAAAATAATGTTCGAAAATTTGTAGCAGAAAGTACCCAATTGATTTCATACGAGATTACACAACATACAGCTAAAACCGGGGAGCAATATATTACAGAGGGTCGTAAGGAATATTTTAAAATGTTCAAAACAGCGCTAGGCGGTGGTTTCATAGTGGGAATTATGTGTGTTATAAAAGTGTTGCTTTCTAAGGCCGATACCAGTTTTTTTGGACATGCCTTTATTTACAGTATGAATTATGCTTTTGGTTTTATAGCAATTTATCTGTTGGGCTTTACCTTGGCGACTAAACAGCCTGCAATGACTGCGGCGGCTTTGATTAAAGCGCTAGAAGAAGGTGTATTGAAGCAGGGAAGAGATGCTGAAAAGTATAAAGCTTTTGCTATTCTATTTGCTCGAGTATTTCGTTCTCAGTTTATCGCTTTTGTGGGAAATGTAATTATGGCTTTTCCTGTCTCCTTACTGGGAATCTGGCTTATAGATTATACGATGCAGTACAATATAGCTGCAACTAAATGGGAAGGGTTACTTATTGATTTGAGTCCCATTCACTCTTTGGCGATACTTCATGCAGCTATAGCTGGAGTCTTTCTGTTTTTATCGGGAATTATCTCGGGCAGTGTGGCCAATAGGGACAAGCACAATCAGGTCTATTTTAGAATTACAGAACATCCTTTTCTTAAAAGGAATTTAGGAAAAACAAAAACTTTGAAACTAGCAAAACTGTATGAAAAAAGATGGGCAGGAATTATTTCTAATTTCTGGTTTGGTATATTCATGGGTAGCACGGCCTCTATTGGGTTGTTTTTAGGATTGAATCTCGACATTAGACACATTACTTTTGCTAGTGGAAACCTTGCTTTAGCTTTGTATGGAGCCAATTACGAAGTTAGTGATTCGATGTTATTTTGGGGTATTTTTGGCATTGGAATTATAGGATTGGTCAACTTCATGGTGAGTTTTAGTCTTTCATTAGGTTTGGCATTTCGTTCAAGAGCGATCTCATTATTTGAACTTCGATTCGTAACCGTGTCGATTTTAAATCATTTCAAGTCAAGACCCTTTAGTTTCTTTTTTCCAACAGAAATCAAAAATAAATCAGTTGTAGCCGAAAATTATTTGCATGTTAAAGAGGTTGAAAATTTGTAGGATATAGCAAGTCATTGAAAAAGTAGGATGGTTATTCAATTCGATTAAGATGCAGGAATTAAATCCAAATAGGAAAATTATACACGTTGACATGGATGCTTTCTATGCCTCTGTTGAGCAAATGGACAATCCGGCTTTGCGCGGGAAACCCATTGCTGTTGGAGGTTCAGAAAACCGTGGAGTTGTTGCTGCAGCAAGTTATGAGGCTAGGAAATTTGGAGTTCATAGCGCCATCAGCGGAGTAATGGCTAAGAAAAATTGTCCTGATCTTATCTTTGTTCCACCACGATTCGACAGGTACAAGCAGATATCTAGCAAGATTCAAAAAATATTTTATGAGTATACGGATCTTGTGGAGCCCTTATCGCTTGATGAAGCTTACTTAGATGTTACTATAAATAAAAAAGGAAATCCAAGCGCAACCTTATTAGCAATGGAAATCAGGCAACGCATTTTTGATGAAGTCGGTTTAACCGCTTCGGCAGGGATATCAGTTAATAAGTTTGTGGCTAAAGTTGCCAGTGATTACAACAAACCGAATGGTCAAAAAACAGTTAATCCAGAAGAGGTTGTTTCTTTTTTAGAGGAACTAGCCATCAGGAAATTTCATGGTGTAGGGAAAGTTACAACAGAAAAAATGTACCAGCTAGGAATTTTTACAGGATTGGAGTTAAAAAACAAGTCCTTAGATTTTTTAGAGAAACACTTTGGTAAATCTGGTAATTTCTATTACAATGTGGTGAGAGGCATTCACAACAGTGAGGTTAAATCAAATCGAATTACTAAATCAGTAGCCGCAGAGCATACTTTCGATGTTAATCTTTCTTCGGAAATTTTTATGATGGAGAAATTAGAGAGTATAGCGAATTCCCTAGAGAAAAGATTAAAAAAACACAATGTTGCCGGTAAAACAATAACTTTAAAAATAAAATATAGCAACTTTTCACAGCAAACCCGCAGTAAAACGCTACCTTATTTTATCTCGGATAAAACTTTACTATTAAAAATTGTAAGCGAGCTTTTGTATCAAGAACGAATGAAGGATTCAGTGCGATTGCTTGGTATTTCAGTGAGTAATTTGAATACAGAGCAAAAGAAATTCGTAGTGGTACAGTTAAAATTTGATTTCTAATTGATACACAGCGCGTTCAACAAGGGTTAAAGTTTGAAAAGTATTATTTTATTACTGAAAATAAAATTACATTTGATCATTAAATCAATGTATCATGAGTAATTTTAGACAATATGAAGAGGCTATTGCATTGTATCACAATAGTTTAAGTATTAAGACTGTGCCGGTATATTCTTGGGATTTTCACAATGATTTTGTGTGTGCAATAAAAAACTTTTTTGCAGATTTGAATAAATTGAATGCAATTGCGTTACAAAATAAATGGGCTCAAAACAATTGGGATCTTAAAAACAGCCTGAAAGAGCAGGTAATAGTAGTAACGGATGTGAAGTTAAAAATTGTTTTTGCATCGCATAACATGGAGACAATGAATGGATATACTGCAGAAGAAGTTCTGGGTAAAAGTCCAAAAATGTTTCAAGGAGAAGCGACAAACCAGATTACCTCGAATGAAATTCGTAAGGCAATATTACACCAGCAGCCTTTTGAAAAAACAGTTATGAATTATAAAAAGAATGGGGAGGTTTATGTTTGTTTGATAAAAGGATTCCCTGTTTTTAATAGTAAGGGTGAATTAAGGCATTATATCGCTTTTGAAAAAGCAGCATAATATAGAGACCCTTTCTAATTTAAGTGCTTAGTACTAATTTACTTTTCTTTCCATAAAAAATGCCCCAATTAGTAGCTAAATTTTTGGGGCATGTTCATTCTGTAAAGGGTTTTCTTTTTTAAAATTCTGTAAGAATGTGTTAGTTTCTGCTATTCAGTTTAGAAAGCAGTCTTAAAAATTCGATGTACAGCCAAACTAATGTTATCATCAAACCCATAGCACTATACCATTCCATGTATTTTGGCATTTTTTGTTCAGCTCCTTTTTCAATTCGGTCAAAATCTAAGAATAAGTTTAAAGCAGCGATCACGATTACAAAAATACTGATTCCAATACTCATCAGTGAGTTCCCATAATGCACAGGTGTAAAACTGCGAAACATTGAAAAAACCCAAGAAATTAGGTAGTAGGTTGCAATGGCAAGAGTTGCAGCCACAACGACTGATTTGAATTGTTCTGTTACTTTAACAATTTTATATTTATACAATACTAGGCAAACCATAAAAGTTACAAATGTTGCGCCAACGGCTTGAATCACGATTCCAGGAAACTTTGCTTCAAATATTGCTGAAATTCCACCAATAAATAATCCCTCAAACAGCGCATATCCCGGAGCTAAATAAGGAGAATATTGTGGTTTGAAAGCAGCAATAAGCACTAAAACTAATCCCATGACGGCACCTCCAATTGCTGGAGCTATTGGATTCATTCCATTAAATGTCATCCACCAAATTACGGTTGCGGAAGCTGTGAGTAGTAAGAATAAAATCAAACTTCTATTTATAGTTCCTGATAACGTCATCTCGTCATTATAATCGATAATAATGGCTTGATGTACTTGGTCTTTTTTAGAAACTGCAGTCGAAAAAGTTTTATTGTTTAAAAATGGATTTTTAGAACTAAAATTCATAATTGGAGTGATTTTTTGTTAGTCAAATATAAATTTTATTTTGCATAAGAGTGTTTAATTGTTCTTAATTTTTTTTGCAAAAGAGAGGTATTTGATGCAATTAAAAAACCGTCTTGCAGCATTAGCAAGACGGTTTTAAGATAGCCTCCATAAACGGACAATCTACTCTATTTCTGAAACTCTTAAGGTGTTAACCATTCCTTTATCCTTAATTGGCATTGCTGCTAAATTAATAAGAAAATCTCCTTTTTTAACAAATCCTTTTTCTTTTACAATTTCGTTAACGTCAGTAACGGTATCATCTGTACTTTCATCTTTATTGTAAATAAAAGATTTTACTCCCCAAAGTAGATTAAGTTGGGTTAGGATTCTTTTATTGGAGGTAAAAACTAAAATATGTGCATTTGGTCTCCAAGCTGAAATTTGAAAAGCAGTATACCCACTGTTTGTCAATGTACAAATGGCTTTTGCTTTAATCACATTTGCCATAGTGGCTGCGTGATGACAAATCGTTTTAGTAATAAATCGTTTTGTTTTTATTTGTGGAGTGTTTTGTGGCACTTGAATAAGTGGAGAATCCTCAACTGCTTCGATAATTTGTGTCATTTTTTGGATTACCTGAACTGGATAATTACCGGTTGCAGTCTCTCCTGAAAGCATTACTGCATCAGCACCATCCATAACGGAGTTCGCTACGTCATTTACTTCGGCACGTGTAGGTGTCAAGCTAGTAATCATTGTTTCCATCATCTGTGTGGCAACAATTACAGGTATACGAGCAGTTTTGGCTCTGCGAATCAATTCTTTCTGTACTAAAGGGACTTCATGAGCAGGAAGTTCCACACCTAAATCACCACGTGCTACCATCAAACCATCGCAGTAAGCAACAATTTTGTCGATATTCTCTAGTGCTTCAGGCATTTCGATTTTGGCAATGATTGGAATTTTATAGTCCGAATGTTTGGCAATTAATTCCTGCAAGTCTTGTAAGTCTTCTGGTGTTTTTACAAATGACAATGCAATCCAATCGACATGTTGTTCAATAGCAAATATCGCATCTGCAATATCTTTCTCAGTCATTGCAGGGAGAGATATTTTAGTATTTGGTAAATTAACTCCTTTTTTAGATTTCAATTCGCCACCTTGAATTACTCGTGCAATAACTTCTGATTTTTTATCAGTTTCCACAATTTCAAAGATAAGTTTACCGTCATCAAGTAAGATTCTTTCGCCAGGATTTACATCATTTGGAAAGTTTTTATATTTCATGAAAACTTTTTTGGCCGTACCAAGGATGTCTTCGGCGGTCGTAAAGGTAATTAAATCTCCATCTTGCACTACAACTCCTTCTTCCATTACTCCAACGCGAAGTTTAGGACCTTGTAAATCGCCAAGGATAGCAGTGGTATAGCCAAACTCTTCATTTAAACCTCTTATAAGGTTTATCTTTTCTTTTACATCTTCGTAGTCAGCATGTGAAAAATTTACTCGGAACACATTTACACCTGCGTCAATCATGTCTTTTATGATTTCTCTTGTACTACATGCGGGCCCAAGTGTGGCTACAATTTTAGTTTTTTTGTTTGTAAGCATTTGTATTAAAAAATTAAATTGTTTTTAGATTTTATTTGATTGGTTTCTACTATATAAACTGCGGATATGCTGTCTATGGTATTTAATAGTAGTTGTATGTTGGATATGTCCATAGCATCGTTGTTCTTTTCAATTTTCAAAAAATAATCTACTTTTTTAAATTCAGGAAGTAAAAAAACTTTTGTTGCTACTTCTAGAGTCACATTTGAAAATAGATTGTGCGTGACTCCTTTATTAAATTGGAGCACTTCATTTTTATTCTGAATTAAATTCCAGGAAATGCTACTTTCTTGATCATTATAATAAAATCTGGAAAAATTTGTTTGTCCTTCTTTTATAGTGATCTGAATTTCATTTTCACTTTTACTAAGATTCACTGGCAATTTTTGATTAATAAAAAAGGCCAATCGATAGTCTTCTAATGAAGTATGAATTGCAAAAAGATAGTAATCTATTTCGTCAAATTCGCCAAGATCCAGTTTATGAATAGCCATTTTATGAAAAAATAAGATGTAAATATAGTATTTCTATCGAAGTATTAGGCTCTTGAGAGAGTATGTTTTTGTTAATTTATGAACGATAACGTTATAGTTTTAAGAATATTGAAATTATTTTCTGTCCATTTTTTCCTGAAATGCAAAATAAGCACGCTGTGATGCTTTTTCTTCTGCTTTCTTTTTTGAAGTCGCTCTGGCTTTCGCAATTACTTTATCATCTATGCTCAGTTTTACACCAAACAAGCGTTGTCCATCGATCGCGTTGTCTTCGAAAATATCAAAATGAAATATTTTTTTCTCTTTTTGACACCATTCGATAACTAAACTTTTATAGCTGATTACTTTTCCTTCAAGTCTTGCGATATCTACGTAAGGAATTATGACTCTCTTTTGAATGAATTTTTCGCAATAAACGTAACCACGGTCGAGATAGATTGCTCCCACTAATGATTCAAAAATATTGCCATGAATGTTTTCGCCAAAATGCTGAAGAGGCACTTTACTTTCGATATATTGGACTAAATTAAGATCTTTTCCTAGTTCGTTTAAATGTTCTCTGCTTACAATCTTGGAGCGCATTTTAGTAAGATAACCTTCGTCACCTGCTGGGGCTTTATTGAATAAATGAGCAGCAATAACAGAACTTAGCATGGCATCTCCTAAAAATTCTAAACGTTCATAATTAATAGGATTCCCTAATATATCCAAACGATTTGAGGAGCGATGGGTAAATGCTTTTTTGTAGCAATCAAGATTTACAGGAGAAAATCCTAAAATTTTCTGAATAGAATCAAAAAAAATCCCGTCTTCTAGAGAACGGGATTTTGAAAATATTTTTCTGATTATACGCATCTATAATTAGATTTCTAATTTTTTTACTAATACACAAGCATTGTGACCTCCAAAACCAAAAGTATTACTCATAACAACGTTCATGTCTCTTTTCTGAGCTTTGTTGAAGGTGAAGTTTAGTTTAGAATCGATGTTTTCATCATCTGTAAAATGATTTATGGTAGGAGGTACTATTCCATGTTTTAACGAAAGAATCGAAGAGATAGTCTCTACTGCTCCGGCTGCTCCAAGTAAATGACCTGTCATGGATTTAGTAGAATTTAGATTCATCGTGTAGGCATGTTCACCAAAAACATGCAATATTGCTTTAGATTCTGCCATGTCACCAAGGGGAGTAGAAGTTCCGTGCATATTCACACCATCTACATCAGTAGCTTGAAGACCAGCATCTCTTAAACAATTTAGCATTACGTTTTTAGCGCCTAATCCATCAGGATGAGGTGCAGTTATGTGATAAGCATCAGCAGACATACCGCCACCGCCTATTTCGCAATAAATTTTAGCACCACGTGCTATTGCATGTTCGTACTCTTCCAATACTAACGCGCCAGCACCTTCACCTAAAATAAAACCATCTCGGTCTTTATCCATGGGACGAGAAGCTGTTTTGGGATCGTCATTTCTGGTTGATAAGGCATGCATGGCATTAAAACCACCCATTCCTGCAATAGTTACTGCGGCTTCTGAGCCTCCAGTTACCATAGCGTCGGCATGACCTAATCTTATGTAATTAAAAGCATCTATAATTGCATTAGTGGAAGAAGCACAAGCAGAAACCGTTGTGAAGTTTGGACCTCTAAATCCGTATTTTATAGAAATGTGTCCACCGGCAATGTCAGAAATCATTTTAGGTATAAAGAAAGGATTGAATTTTGGTGTGCCATCACCTGCCGCAAAGTTCAACATTTCGATTTGAAAGGTTTCCAAGCCTCCAATTCCAGAACCCCAAATAACACCTACACGATCCTTGTCTAATTTTTCGAAATTAAAACCAGCATCAATCACCGCTTCATCAGAGGAAACCATTGCGTATTGTGCATAGCGGTCCATTTTTCTAGCTTCTTTTCTATCTAAAAAATCTTCCGCATTAAAGTTTTTTAATTCACATGCAAACTGAGTTTTAAATTTTGAAGCATCAAAATAGGTTATTGGTGCGGCTCCACTAACACCGTTAATAAGTCCGTTCCAATATTCTTCAATATTATTTCCAATAGGTGTAAGAGCGCCTAAACCTGTTACTACAACTCGTCTTAATACCATAAAATCTTTATTTTTGTTAACTTTAAACAAATAAAACCCATGCTTTCTTTACTGTATTATATTACAAAAGAGCCATGGGTGTTACAATAAATATAGTTTTGATTGAATTTCAATCTCGAATTTAATTTTAAAAAAATAATAACACCCGTTTACAGGATTGCAAACGGGTGTGTCTTTATTATTTTTTAGCTTCCTCGATGTAAGAGATTGCTTGACCTACAGTAGCGATGTTTTCTGCTTGATCATCTGGAATTTGAATGTCAAATTCTTTTTCGAATTCCATAATAAGCTCAACAGTGTCTAATGAGTCAGCTCCTAAATCATTAGTGAAGCTTGCTTCTGTTACAACTTCGTTTTCGTCAACACCTAATTTGTCTACGATAATCGCTTTTACTCTTGATGCAATGTCTGACATAATCTTTAATTTTAGAATTTAATTTGTTGGCAAAAATAAAAAACTTTATTTTAAAACAACTATTTAGTTAATAAATGTGACATCTAATTTATGAAATTTATTTTAACAAAGCAGACGCAATGTTATTTATTTTCAATTATTATGCTTTTTTTTGTACAATTAAAAGAGACTAGGTTATGAAAAAAATTGTTGTTTTTGCTTCTGGATCGGGTACTAACGCTGAAAACATCATGCAGTTTTTCGAAAAAACTGAAACTGGAAGTGTCGTGGCTGTTTTTACAAACAACCCAACTGCTGGCGTAATTGAGAAAGCAAAAAAGTATAGCGTACCATTAGAAATTTTCTCGAAAGAAGACTTAAATGAAGGTGAAGTATTACAAATATTAAATAATTTCAAACCGGATTGGATTGTTTTGGCAGGATTTTTATTGAAATTTCCCAAAAACATCATAAGCGCTTATCCCAATAAGATCATAAACATTCATCCCGCCTTGTTGCCTAAGTATGGAGGAAAGGGAATGTATGGCATGCATATTCACAGATCAGTTGTTGAAAATAAGGAAAAGGAAACGGGAATTACCATTCATTTTGTAAACGAAAATTATGATGAAGGGAACATTATTTTTCAGCAAAGTGTTGTTTTAACGGGCGACGAAACAGCAGAAGAAGTTGCTTTAAAAATACATCTAGTAGAACAAGAATATTTTCCAACGGTAATTGAAGGAATTCTAAATCAAATAATTTAATTCAGAAATGGATCACGACGTACATATATATACGGATGGCGCTGCCAAAGGAAATCCCGGAAACGGCGGTTATGGAGTGGTGATGGAATGGGTAGGAAAACCGTATAAGAAAGAATTCTACGAAGGGTTTCGGCGAACCACTAATAACAGGATGGAGCTGCTGGGTGTTATTGTTGGGCTAGAAAAACTAAAAAATCCAAATACTAGGGTTTTAATAGTTTCGGATTCTAAGTATGTGGTCGATTCCGTGGTCAAAAAATGGGTTTTAGGCTGGGAGAAAAAAGGATTTATAGATCGGAAAAATTCTGATTTGTGGAAACGTTTTTTATTAGTATACAGAAAACACAAAGTCGATTTCAAATGGATTAAAGGACATAATAATCATGTTCAAAACGAAAGGTGCGATGAATTAGCCGTAATGGCTTCAATGCAAAAACAACTTTCAGTCGATGCTTTTTATGAAAAGGAAGAGACGAAGTTGTTGTGATTTAAGGATTTTAATTGGCAAAATTTTACGCTTTAGACCCTTTGCAACTTTACAACTTATAAACTATCTTTGCCCCTTAATTCGAAACGTATATAATGAATAAATTATTGATTGTTGGAACAGTAGCTTTCGACGCAATTGAAACTCCATTTGGAAAAACGGACAAAATTTTAGGTGGTGCAGCAACTTATATTGGTCTATCTGCTTCTTTTTTTAACGTACAATCCGCTATAGTTTCTGTAGTTGGGGATGATTTTCCACAAGAATATTTAGACTTATTGACTGCAAGAAACATAGATATTTCTGGTCTTGAAGTGGTAAATGGTGGAAAAACTTTTTTCTGGAGTGGTCGTTACCACAATGACTTGAATTCTAGAGATACACTCGATACTCAATTAAACGTTTTGGCTGATTTTCAACCAAAAGTTCCTCAAGACTACAAAAATGCCGAAATAGTAATGTTAGGAAACTTACATCCACTAGTACAAAGCAGTGTTTTGGACCAAATGGAAACACTACCTAAATTAGTAGTATTGGATACTATGAACTTTTGGATGGATTGTGCATTGCCGGAATTGATGGACGTAATAAAACGGGTAGATGTAATTACGATTAACGACGAGGAAGCAAGACAGCTTTCAGGAGAATATTCATTAGTGAAAGCAGCTGCAAAAATTCACACGATGGGACCTAAATATGTTGTGATTAAAAAAGGGGAACACGGAGCACTTATCTTTCACAATAAAGAAGTTTTCTTTGCTCCCGCTTTACCACTTGAAGAAGTTTTTGATCCAACCGGAGCAGGAGACACCTTTGCGGGAGGTTTTGCTGGCTACTTAACTCAGAGTGAAAATATTTCATTCGAAAACATGAAAAATGCAATTATTCAAGGATCGAATTTGGCCTCCTTTTGTGTGGAGAAATTTGGAACCGAGAGAATGGTTGATTTAGATAAAGAGGAAGTAATATCCAGATTGCAACAATTCAAATCACTGACACAATTTGACATAGAATTATAATATATTGAAACCTCGGAAACGGGGTTTTTTTGTTAAATAAAATTAGCAGGGAATTACATCTGATTTACCGTTTTTTTTAATCAGGTCAAATTATTTTAGAATAACACAACAACACAAACAACCTTACAATGAGCGATGCTTTAAAACACGAGTGTGGTATAGCCTTAATTAGACTACTTAAACCGCTTGAATTTTACAAAGAAAAATACGGAACGGCATTTTACGGAATCCAAAAAATGTATCTTTTGATGGAAAAGCAGCACAATCGCGGACAAGATGGTGCTGGTTTTGCAAGCATAAAATTAGACGTGGAACCAGGGGAACGATACATCAGTCGCGTACGTTCCAATCACGCCCAACCTATTCAAGATGTTTTTGCTCAAATTAACGACAGAATAAATGAGGAAATGGCGGCTCATCCAGAGTACGCAGATGACGTCGCACTTCAAAAACACAAGATACCGTATTTAGGCGAATTGTTTTTAGGACACGTTCGTTATGGAACTTTTGGTAAAAATAGCATTGAAAGCGTTCATCCTTTTTTACGTCAGAATAATTGGATGCATCGAAACCTGATTTTAGCTGGAAATTTCAACATGACTAATGTGAAAGAGCTTTTTCAAAGTTTGGTTGAACTAGGTCAGCACCCAAAAGAAATGGCAGATACCGTTACTGTAATGGAAAAAATAGGGCACTTTTTAGATGATGAAGTAACCGATTTATATCAAGAATGTAAAAATGAAGGTCTTACCAAAAGAGAAGCTTCACCAGTAATTGCAGAGCGGTTAGATGTAGCAAAAATATTGACCCGAGCTTCAAAAAATTTAGATGGAGGTTACGCAATGGCAGGCCTTTTGGGTCACGGAGACTCGTTCGTTTTCAGAGATCCGGCAGGAATTCGTCCCGCTTATTTTTATCAAGATGATGAGATTGTGGTAGTGGCTTCAGAAAGACCTGTTATTCAAACTGTTTTTAATGTGCCTTTTGACAAAGTACAAGAAATTGAACCAGGAAATGCTTTGATAATTAAGAAAAACGGAACGATTTCTATGAAGGAAATTCTTCCACCAACGGTTAAAAAAGCCTGTTCTTTCGAACGTATTTATTTTTCTAGAGGTAGTGATGCTGAAATTTATCAAGAAAGAAAAACACTGGGAAGACTTATTCTTCCAGCAGTTTTGAAATCAATTGATCAAGATACAGACAATACGGTTTTCTCTTATATCCCGAATACGGCTGAAACTTCTTTCTACGGATTGGTCGAAGCAGCTCAGGATTTCTTGAACCAAAGAAAAAACAATTATATTCTTCAAAACAGAAATACCTTAACAAAGGAATCGCTACAAGAATTGCTTTCGGTGAAAATACGGACCGAGAAAGTCGCAATAAAAGACGCAAAACTTAGAACCTTTATTACAGAAGATAGCAGTCGGGATGATTTAGTTGCGCACGTATATGATGTTACCTATGGCGTGATTAAACCAACAGATAATTTGGTTATTATTGACGATAGTATTGTTCGGGGAACTACCTTGAAAATGAGTATCATCAAAATGATGGATCGTTTGAATCCAAAGCGAATTGTTGTTGTTTCATCAGCGCCTCAAATTAGATATCCAGATTGTTACGGAATCGACATGGCTAAACTGGAAGGATTAGTGGCCTTTAAAGCAGCATTAGAATTGCTTAAAGAACGAAACTTGTATCATATTGTTGATGAAGTATATGCAAAATGTAAAGCACAGGAAAACTTTAAAGATAGTGAGGTTGTTAATTATGTGACGGCAATATACGCTCCTTTTGAACCACAAGAAGTTTCAGATAAGATTGCAGAAATGTTAAGCTCTCCTGAAATCAAGGCAGAGGTGAAAATTATTTTTCAAACCGTGGAGGATTTACATGTCGCTTGTCCAAAAAATCTAGGCGATTGGTATTTTACCGGAGACTATCCTACGCCAGGAGGTAACCGAGTAGTAAACCGTGCCTTCATGAATTTTTATGAAGGAAAAGACGCAAGAGCATACTGATAATCTAGGGCTGTAAGTTTTTAATCGGTTTTCTAAGTTGTTCATCTAATTTATTTGGTAGCAACCAAGAACTAGTATAAATTTGAATCACCATAACATTAGTAGGTTAAGTTTATGGTAGATTTGGGGCAAAAAGGGTGGAAGAAATTCCACCTTTTTTATGGAGTAAAATGAAGTAAATGAGGTTAAAAGATAACAACAAAAAAAAGTCGGATGAACTAATGAGCTCATCCGACTTTTTTGTTTTTAAAGGAAAAGGAAAGCAATTTATATAGTAAAAGCTTTCTTTTACCTCTTTGTTTATTTCTCTAAAGCGAATCTTCTAGCCACTTCCGTCCAGTTAATTACATTGAAAAAAGCTTCGATATAATCTGGTCTTCTGTTTTGATAATGCAAATAGTAAGCATGTTCCCAAACATCCATTCCTAAAATTGGAGTTCCACCACAACCTACGCCTGGCATTAATGGATTATCTTGGTTTGGAGTACCGCAAACTTCCACTTTTCCGCCTTTATGAACACAAAGCCAAGCCCATCCTGAACCAAATTGAGTAGCTCCAGCTTTACTAAAACTTGCTTTAAATTCTTCAAAAGTTCCAAAAGCAGCTTCAATTGCAGCCAACAAATCTCCTGTTGGAAGTCCGCCACCATCTGGTGTCATTACAGTCCAAAATAAGCTGTGATTGTAAAAACCTCCACCGTTGTTGCGAACGGGCATGTTTTTCATATCAAGGTTGATCAAGATATTTTCAATCGTCTTACCTTCCATATCCGTCCCTGCAATAGCAGCATTTACGTTGGTAATGTAAGCGTTATGATGTTTTGAATGATGGATTTCCATCGTACGTGCATCAATATAAGGTTCTAATGCGTCATACGCATAAGGTAATTGTGGTAATTCAAAAGCCATAATATGATTGTTTAAATTAATTTATGTTATTATTTTATCCAAATTTAAACATTAAACTTTGGAAACGGAAATTCTATTTCGTTATAATTTCATTAAATTAACTGATAGTGTGTTTTATTAAAAGTACAATTCGTTGCTAATTAAGAGTTAATTCCTGTTTCCAGCTGCAATCTTTTTGTTTTTTATCGAAAAAAATAAAAAGGGTTTACGTTTAAAACATAGTTCACAAACTCCTATTAGAATAACAGTGAGGTGAAGTTATTGAACTTAAAATCCGATTGTGTTTTATACCATTGTTTAATTTTCGAAAAAAATTAGTATCGAAAATTATCTTTTAAGATTGCGCCATTGCCATACAAACAATGCTAATTTTTGCACCCGGAATTTTAAGTATGGCTCGAGAACATGCTTCAAGTGTGGCTCCAGTGGTGATAACATCATCAATCAATAAGAAATGTTTGTTGTGATCTTTCTCCGTATACGAAACATCAAAAACCGTAGCAATGCCCTCTGTTCTACCTAAAAGATTTTTCTTGGATTGTGTTTTTGAATACACATTGCGAAGCAATAAGGAATCGTTATAAGTCAGATTTAAATTGAAAGATAGTGCTTTCCCAAACGCAGTTACCTGATTGTACCCTCTTTCTTTTAATTTTCGGCTATGCAAGGGAACGGGAATGATTTCATCTACTGATTGTAATAGTTCGATATTTTTTAAATCTTCGGCGCACCATTCGCCTAGAATGGTTCCTATTTCCTCGTGCCCTTTGTATTTTAAATTATGGATTAGTTCTTGCACAATGCCCTTTTTATGAAAATAAAATAATGCCGAAGTGTGAATGACGGGAATTCTTCCATAGAATTTTTTGTACGCCTCATTTTCTGGATTGAGGTGATGATTCGTTAGCGGAATATCGTGGCGGCAAATGGTACAAATCACATTTTCATTGGTCAATAAAAAAGAACTGCAACCAGAACAGACTTTTGGAAAAAAGAGATTAATAAGGCTTTCAAACATGTAATCAGGGATTTATTTATAAAAATAGACAAATCAATGCTTCAATCTTTAACAATTTTCTTTTTTTTAAGTTCACTTTTTATATTTTTGCATCATTATGGCAAAACAAGAAGATTTATTTAAGAATGTAGTTTCGCATGCAAAAGAATACGGATTTATTTTTCCGTCAAGCGAAATATACGATGGTTTAAGTGCAGTCTATGATTATGCACAAAACGGAGTAGAATTAAAAAAGAACATACGCGAATACTGGTGGAAAGCGATGGTTCAAATGAACGATAACATTGTCGGTCTTGACGCATCCATTTTGATGCATCCAACGACTTGGAAAGCATCAGGCCACGTAGATGCTTTTAATGATCCATTGATTGATAACAAAGATTCGAAAAGAAGATATAGAGCTGATGTTTTGATTGAAGATTATGCCGAAAAGCTAAATCAGAAAGCAATCAAAGAAATCGAAAAAGCAAGAGCTCGTTTTGGTGATGCTTTCAATGAGCAAGAATTTGTTACAACAAATGCTCGTGTAATGGAGTACAAAGCTAAAGAAAGAGAAATTCTAGAAAGAATGGCACGTTCTTTAGGGAATGAAGACTTAGAAGACGTAAAAGCGTTAATTGAAGAATTAGAAATAGCTTGTCCAGAATCAGGTTCTAGAAATTGGACTGAAGTACGTCAATTCAACTTGATGTTTGGAACAAAATTGGGCGCTTCAGCTGATTCAGCAATGGATTTATATTTGCGTCCAGAGACAGCTCAAGGTATTTTTGTCAATTTCTTGAATGTACAAAAATCAGGGCGAATGAAAGTTCCTTTTGGAATTGCACAAACTGGAAAAGCGTTTAGAAATGAAATCGTTGCAAGACAATTTATTTTTAGAATGCGTGAGTTTGAACAAATGGAAATGCAATTTTTTGTACGTCCAGGCGAAGAAATGAAGCATTATGAATTTTGGAAAGACGCTCGTTTAAAGTGGCATTTGTCTCTTGGTTTAGGAAGAGAGAACTACCGTTTTCACGACCATGAAAAACTAGCGCATTATGCCAATGCAGCCGCTGATATAGAATTTAATTTTCCTTTTGGATTCAAAGAATTAGAGGGAATTCACTCCAGAACTGATTTTGACTTAAAAGCACACGAACAATTCTCGGGTAGAAAATTACAGTATTTTGATGCGGAATTGAATCAAAATTATGTTCCTTATGTGGTAGAAACTTCGGTAGGATTAGACAGAATGTTTCTAGCAGTTTTTGCCACTTCATTAAAGGAAGAAACCTTGGAAGATGGTTCAACACGAACAGTGCTGAAATTACCTTCGGTTCTGGCTCCAACAAAAGCGGCTATTTTGCCATTAGTTAAAAAAGATGGATTGCCAGAAATTGCACATAAGATAATTGACGATTTACGTTGGGATTTCAATGTAGCTTATGATGAAAAAGATGCTGTAGGAAGACGTTACAGAAGGCAAGATGCGTTGGGAACACCGTTTTGTATTACGGTGGATCATCAAACAATCGAGGATCAAACCGTAACGATTCGTCATAGAGATACCATGAAACAAGATCGTGTTGCCATTGCAGACTTGAAAACCATTATAGAAAATGAGGTTTCAATGAAAAACTGGTTGATGAAAATGTAATTGTTTTTGTATTGTATAAAAAAAGCTTCTCGATGGAGAAGCTTTTTTGTTTATTGTTTAGAATCGGTAGCCGAAAGTTATTCCACCGCGACCAACGATCTCATAATCGGTATCACTACTATTGAATAAATTTCTTCCAACGCCTGCATTTATTTCAAAAACAAAACCTTTACTAGTAATCCATTTAGAGCCTAAACCAAAACCAAGAGCAAAATCAGTTCTGTTTTCTATATTTGAATTATTAGTATTGCTATAAATGTAGCTTTCATAAGAGTTTAACATACCAAATCCTTCCGCAAAAAATCCTGCAGCGGGTTTTTTACCAAAAAAATAGCGGTAGTAAGGTGTTAACTGAAAATTTGGTTCAATGTCTTCAATTATTGGAACAAATACCGAAACACCAAAAGCGGATTCTTCGTTTATTATTCTTTCAAAAGTGCCTTCGAAAGCACCTGCAACTAAAAACGCAACATTTAGTTTAATCTCGTTTCGCTTGAAATCAATTGTTTCTTTTTCTTGGCTAAAACCAGATAAAAAAGAAGCGAAGCACAACACAATAAATAGTTTTTTCATAGTAGTAGTTTTTTTGCATAAAAGTAAGATAAATTTGTAAAAAAAGTGTTTTTTGTGAAATTTTTTTACATGTTAATTCGGACAAGTTTTATTTAAGGGATAAAGTGCCATTACTGAGCAGTGTGAATACAAGAAATAATTACTAACGGATCTTTTTTTTTATTCCTGATACACAGTTTTTTAAGTAGGTTTGGCGCTAAATCTTCGATTTTCAATTTCTTGTAAGACAGTAAAAATGCTCTTTAACGGATATATTTGCATTTCATCTTAATATATCAACATTTGTTAAGAACATATTAACAACCTTTATTGAAAAATGGTTAAATGCTTATTTTTAGAATGTTAAATAAGAGTTTTTTAGCTAATATATCAAGTTTTTATTTAATAATTTCTCAAATCTATCCTAATAAGTTAATGTTCTGAAGTGTATTTTGCTTCAGCTATTTAAGATAATGCCTAACAATTCCTGGAAAACCGTTGATGAATTATTCGTACATTATTATTGATGTTAATCAAGAAGATGTTTTGAAAACAAAAGGCATTGCTGATCGTTTTTCGGAGCTTGAATTTCTAGCATCCGCAAATAATTATTCGGAGGGACTAAATCTTATATTGGAACACACGCCTGCACTAGTATTTCTAGAAATAGATCCTGCTACAACAACTAGTAATTTGTCTCTAGCACTTATTAATGAGTTGCACCGATATTTAAAAGTGATTCCTAAAATTATTGTTACAACCAGCAAAAAAGACTTAGCCTTTGAGGCAATACAGCACGGAGTCACAGATTATTTATTAAAACCGTTGTTGCGTATCGATTTAATCAAATTAACTTTAAAATTGAATAAGTCGAAAGTTGAAAAAGCAGAGGATTTAAATGAGCCTATTTTTAATGATGTGAAGCCAGTATTTCTGCCTCAACAGGAAACAGTAAGTCAAGGTCAATCGTTGACTTTATGTATTAAGTCTTATGGAGATTATCGCTACATCGATGCAAAAGACATCTGTTACCTTCGAGCGGATAATAACTCAACGGACCTTCATTTGTACAATGGAGAAATGATAACGGCATTTAAGACATTAAAACACTTTGAAGGGGTGTTGTCCTACCCCTTTATCAGAATCCACAACAGTTACATTGTCAATCGCAATTATATTTCAAGAATTCATAGCGGAAATTCAGTTTGTTATATTAAAAACAGTGCTGTAAAACTTCCTTTTTCTAAATCCTACAAGGTAAATATTGACCTTATTATCTCAGAATTTGCCAACGGAAATTATCTTGAAATCTAAAAAACAGTCATCTACTTTAATTTGGCGGTCATTCACTCTTAAACGACCGCATTCTACCATAAACGCTGTTTTTTAGAGAATAAACTGATGTTGTCTGTGTAGTTTTACAAAAGAATTTAACGCTAATGTGATTCTAAAACAAACAAACAAATAACAAAAATACAAAACCCCCAAATTATGAAAAAAGCAATCTTAACAATCGGTTTATTTTCTTTAGTAATGGTATTGACTTCATTCACAACTCCAAAAACAGATCCTATAGTAGTAATTGATGCGAATGGTAATGTAGAGATTGTTGGAGCAGGATCTACTGGAGGAAATAAAAAGGTGGATCTAATAGGTTCGGGATCAATAGGAGGAAATAAGAAAGTAGATTTGATTGGTTCAGGTTCAACTGGTGGAAACAAAAAAGTAGATTTGATAGGTTCTGGATCGACTGGAGGAAATAAAAAAGTGGACGAATAAGAGTTCGGAATTTTACAAAAAAATAAAAAAAAGCTGTCAATTTTATTGACAGCTTTTTTTTATTTCAATAGTTTTACTATTTTTGAAGAAACTCAAAAGGAACTATTGAAAAGTATTTATCCTATTTTCCTGCTTTTGGTATTTGTTTTTTTTGGATGTACCCAAAAAAATAAATTTAATACTATAATTAATTCCTCAGAGGATAGTCTTTCCTCCTATCTTTCTATGGCAAACGACTTCGGTTTGTCTCGCGATAAAAGAAAGCAATTCAATCAAAAAGCGTTTTTAATTATTATTGATCAGCCTTTTGATTCTTTAAATAAGTCCAATTTATTTAAAGTGGCGAACCGCTATTATAATATGGATAATTGGGCCGATTTTAAAAAAACGGTTGATCTTATTTTAGAGAAATCAATAATTAGCGGAGATACTATCAGTAAAACAAAAGCCTATGCCTATTTAGGGGATTTTTATGTGTCACAAGCAATTTCAGATAGTGCTTTTATGTATTTTTCTAAAGCAGAAAAGATGTATTTACAACGGAATGATAATTATAATTTGGCTAGAACTCGTCTGAATAAAGCTATACTGCAATTTAACGAAGGAGATTTTTTAGGGAGTGAGATTGCAGTTTTTAATGCTTTGCGTGTAGTTAAAGGAGAAAGGGCAAGTGATGTCATTTATATTTCTTATAATCATTTGGGGTTAATACACAATGAATTGGGAAATTACGGGAGAGCGATAGAATATAATTCGAAAGCCTTAGCCAGTATTGATGATAAAAACATACCGTCTGTTTTTCAATCTAAAGCGGAGTCTTTAAATAATATTGGGTACGTCTATCAGAATATGAATCGTCACGATAAAGCCATAACTTATTTCCGAGAAGGGTTAAATCAACAAAGTCTAAAAATAGACAAGCCTTCTTTGTATGCTATGCTAGTAGATAATTTAGCGTATTCTAAATTTAAAACTGGAGATTTTTATGGCTTGCCAGAAGAGTTTTATCAATCGCTTAAACTTCGTGAAAGTTTACAATTAGCTTCAGGAATTATTGCAAATAAAATGCATCTTTCAGAATATTTTGCATTCAAAAAGGATTCGGTAAAATCTTTACAATATGCAAAAGAAGCACTTAATGAATCCGTAAGTTCTAAAAATTACAGAAGTGTGCTAGCAGCACTTAAGCGGTTGGCAATTATAGAGCCACAAAATGCTTCAAGTTACACCAAACAATACATTCACATTAATGACAGTCTCCAAACGGCAGAGCGTAAAATGGGGGATAAGTTCACCCGTATTGAGTATGAAACAGATGAAATAAAGGATGAAAATAGCGATTTAGTAGCGCAAAATAGAAATTTAGTGTTTCTTTTTACTGCTTTAGGCGTATTGGGGTTGTTTATTTTTGTTATTAAGACTCAAAAGGCAAAAAACAGGGAGTTGCTATTCAAGCAGCAGCAACAAATTGCCAATGCAGAAATCTACAATTTGATGATCTCACAACAGAATACAATCGAATCGGGCAGAATTGAAGAGAAGAAAAGAGTAGCAAGGGAGTTGCATGATGGTGTGTTGGGAAGAATGTTTGGTGTGCGAATGAACTTAGATGGATTAAATGGATTTCAAGATGAATTAGCGGTAAACCAGCGAACGAACTATTTGTCGGAATTGAAAAATATAGAGCAAGACATTCGTGAAATTTCGCATGATCTAAATAGAGAGAAGTCGGAATTAATTAATAACTTCGTCGCCATTATTGACGGCTTATTCGAAGAGCAAAAAAAGACCTATAAATCAAAACTAATTTCAATTGTGGATTCTGGTATTAAATGGGAAGTTGTTAGTAATTCTGTAAAAATTAATTTGTACCGGATTCTTCAAGAATCGCTTCAAAACATTAATAAATATGCTCAAGCTAACACCATTCGCATCGAATTTAAAAAGGCGGAAGATCATTTGATTTTGAAAATGAGCGACGATGGAATAGGTTTTAATGTGAAAACAGCTAAGAAAGGAATTGGATTACAAAACATCCTTTTTCGAACCAATGAATGTGATGGAGTTGTCGACATAAAATCAAAAAAAGGAGAAGGAACAATCATAACAGTTACCTTGCCAATAGAATAAAAAAGTAAACCAGAGAAGATGATGATTGATTTAGCTACTAAAGAAACTGTTAAAAATAAAATACTAATTGTTGATGACCATCCTTTTATTATTGAAGGATATAAAAATGCAATCACAAGATACAATCCTAAAGAATTTGAATTTGTTATAACACAAGCTAAAGACTGTGAATCAGCGTATCGCATTATTACAAATCCCGCCATTGCTCCGTTTGATATTGCTTTCTTAGATATTAGCATGCCTCCTTATGAAGAAAAAGGTATGTTTTCCGGGGAAGATTTAGCAAAATTATTGTCGGACTACATGCCAAATTGCAAAATTATTTTGCTTACCATGTACACAGAGTTGCTGAAGATAAAAACAATTATTAATACGATAAACCCAAACGGGTTGGTCATAAAAAACGATTTAACTTTTGATGAATTGCTTTTTGCCTTTGATAAAGTTATAAAAAACGAAAAATATTACAGTGAATCTGTCCTTAAAATGTTAAAGCAATCCGAAGCGGATGCTATCGAAATAGATCAATTTGACAAGCAAATTTTATTTCACATTTCTAAAGGAACGACGTTACAGGATATGACGCAATACATTCCAATTTCAGTAGGTGCAATAGAAAGAAGGAAAATAAATTTAAAAGAATTATTAAAAATAGAAGAGGGCAGCGATGCTGACTTAGTGAAAGAAGCTAAAAATAAAGGATTACTTTTTTGACGCTCTTGAAATTCAAATAAAAAACAAAAACGACATTTTGATAAATGTCGTTTTTGTTTTAGTAGTAATTTTTACTCACTCAAAGCATTCCACCCGCGCGCTTTAAGAGCAATTTTAGTATTTGCTCGAGTAACTAAATGAATCCCTTCACTTTCTTGAGTCATATGTCCAATAATGGTAAAATTTGGATTCCCCTTTATTTTTTCAAAATCCTCCATTGCAATGGTGAAAAGTAGCTCATAATCTTCGCCGCCGTTTATGGCCACCGTAGTGCTATCAATATTGAATTCTTCACATACATTGATAAACTGCGGATCGATTGGTAATTTGTCTTCGTATAAATTACAACCTACTTTAGATTGTTTGCACAAATGCATAATTTCTGATGACAATCCATCTGAAATGTCAATCATTGACGTTGGTTTTATTTCTAAAGCGTGCAATAAAGTTCGAACATCCTTGCGGGCTTCCGGCTTCAATTGACGTTCGATTAAATACGTATATGCATCTAAATCAGGTTGTGAATTTGGATTTACCTGAAAAACTTGCTTTTCACGTTCCAAAACTTGTAATCCCATATACGCAGCACCAATATCACCGGTTACCACTAATAAATCAGTTTCTTTGGCACCGTTTCTATACACAATCTCTTCTTCATCTGCTTCACCAATAGCAGTAATGCTGATAATTAATCCTTTTTGTGAGGAAGTGGTATCGCCACCTATAACATCAACATTATATTCACGGGCTGCATGTGTAATTCCTGCAAACAATTCATCTAATGCTTCCAATGGGAAACGATTGGATACCGCTACAGAAACCGTGATTTGTGTTGGTTTGGCGTTCATCGCACAAATATCAGAAACATTGACTACAACAGCTTTATAGCCCAAATGTTTTAACGGCATATAAGCCAAGTCAAAATGTACTCCTTCGATCAGTAAATCTGTAGAAACAACTACTTTTTTATCTTTGAAATCCAAAACGGCAGCATCATCCCCAATTCCCTTTAAAGTAGAAGGCTGATTGATTTCAAAGTTTTTTGTCAAATGGTCAATTAATCCAAATTCTCCTAATTGGGCAATACTTGTGCGTTGTGGGCTTTTATCTTCGATCATTATTTTTATTGTTTTGAAGTTGCAAATATACAAAGAAATATTCGCCTCGAATTGTATCAATTTTCGCCATTTTTTCGCATCTTTAAATTATTAAATTCATCAACAATGGAATCATTTGATATCGTCACTATAACAGTCAACTCAGCTTTAGATAAGAGCACTCATTTTAAAGGATTAGTCCCAGAACAGAAAATACGATGTGAGGAACCACGGTTTGATGCTGGTGGAGGCGGAATCAACGTATCTAAAGCAATCTCCCGTCTGGGTGGAAATTCATTAGCGGTTTTTACTTCTGGCGGACCAACAGGTAAAATGCTGGAAGATTTAGTTGCAAAAGAATCGATTGCTTATGAAGCCGTTGCCGTTCAAAGTTGGACCAGAGAAAGTTTTGTTGCCGTAGATGACAATACGAATTCACAGTACCGATTTGGGTTTACAGGTGGAAAAATTTCCGAAGAGGAAAGCAATAGAATACTTGAAACAATAGCAGCTTTAAAACCAAAATTCTTAGTAGCTAGTGGCAGTTTGAATGAAGGTTTGTCCGATGATTTCTATTCGAAAATTGCAGAAATTGCAAAAAAATCAAATGCTAAACTAATTGTGGACACTTCAGGCGATGCATTAAAAAAAGCATTAGAAGTTGGGGTTTATATGATTAAACCAAATGTAGGTGAACTCGCAAAACTGGTTGGCATAGAACGATTGGAACTAGAAGAAGTAAATGAAGCCGCCAAACAAATCATTGCCAAAGGCGGTGCCGAAATCGTGGTGGTTTCTCTTGGACCGCAAGGTGCAGTTTTGGTAACGAAAGATTCTTATGAATGTGTTCCTGCTCCTAATGTTGCTAAGAAAAGTACTGTTGGTGCCGGTGACAGTATGGTTGGTGGCATGGTTTGGGCGCTTTCGCAAAATAAAAGTCTGAAAGAAGTCATTCGTTGGGGAGTTGCTTGTGGATCAGCAGCAACGATGAATGAAGGAACCCAATTGTTTAAAGGCGAAGATGCAAAACGATTGTTTGAATGGTTGAAGAATAAATAAAAACAAAAAAACCTGACAATTTTTACATTATCAGGTTCTATCTTAATACTTTATACTTAAATCTTAATACTAAAAAATCTAATCATTCAATTTCAAAACAGCCATAAACGCTTCTTGTGGAATCTCAACGTTTCCAACTAATCTCATACGTTTCTTCCCTTTTTTCTGTTTTTCCAATAATTTACGTTTACGAGAAATATCTCCACCATAACATTTGGCGGTAACGTCTTTACGCAACGCTTTTATCGTTTCGCGAGAAATTACTTTTACTCCAATCGCAGCTTGAACTGGAATGTCAAATTGTTGTCTTGGAATCAATTCTTTCAACTTTTCACACATTTTTTTACCAATGGAATACGCATTATCAGCATGCATCAAAGAGGACAAAGCATCAACAATGGTAGCATTTAATAAAATATCTACTTTTACTAAATTAGAAGTTCGCATTCCAATTGGCGTATAATCAAACGAAGCATATCCTTTAGAAACCGTTTTCAAACGATCGTAAAAATCAAATACAATCTCAGCCAACGGCATATCGAAAGTCAATTCAACACGTTCCGTAGTCAAATACGTTTGATTGGTAATCAACCCACGTTTTTCGATACACAGACTCATTACATTTCCAACATAATCTGATTTTGTGATGATCGTAGCCTTGATAAAAGGTTCTTCAACATGATCTAAACGCGATGGCTCAGGCAAGTCCGAAGGATTATTTACAATAAGTGGTGTCGTAGGATCTTTTTTGGTGTAAGCCAAATACGAAACGTTGGGAACTGTTGTGATAACAGTCATATTGAACTCACGCTCTAAACGCTCCTGAATAATTTCCATGTGTAACATTCCCAAGAATCCACAACGGAAACCAAAACCTAAAGCTGCAGAACTTTCCGGTAGAAAGACCAACGAAGCATCGTTTAACTGTAATTTTTCCATCGAGTTTCTCAACTCTTCATAATCTTCAGTATCTACAGGATAAATTCCAGCAAAAACCATTGGTTTCACATCTTCAAAACCTTTAATAATATTCGTTGTTGGCGTTTTTGCATCCGTCAACGTATCTCCTACTTTTACTTCTTTGGCTTCCTTAATTCCAGAAATTAAATACCCAACATCACCTGCTGAAATGACTTGTTTCGGAACTTGATTTAGTTTTAAAGTACCAATCTCGTCTGCAAAGTATTCATTTCCCGTAGCCATGAATTTAATCTTCTGCCCTTTTTTAATCTGTCCGTTTTTCACACGGAAAATAACTTCAATTCCGCGAAACGGGTTGTAATGTGAGTCAAAAATCAATGCCTGCAATGGCTCATCGACATTTCCTGATGGCGGCGGAATTTTTTCGATAATAGCGGCCAAAATATTTTCGACACCAAAACCTGTTTTTCCAGATGCATGGATAATATCTTCCAATTTACATCCCAATAAATCAATAATATCGTCACTTACTTCCTCTGGATTGGCGCTTGGTAAATCCACTTTATTCAAAACCGGAATAATTTCCAAGTCATTTTCTAAAGCCAAATACAAATTTGAAATCGTTTGTGCCTGGATACTTTGTGCGGCATCTACAATCAAAAGCGCACCTTCACAGGCTGCAATCGAACGAGAAACCTCATACGAAAAATCCACGTGTCCCGGAGTGTCAATCAAGTTCAGGATGTATTCCTGTCCTTTATACGTATATTCCATCTGAATCGCGTGACTCTTAATCGTGATTCCACGTTCGCGTTCCAAGTCCATGTTATCCAGCAATTGCGCCTTCTCTTCACGAGCCGTAACCGTTTGAGTCGCCCCAAGTAAACGGTCCGCAAGCGTACTTTTCCCGTGATCAATATGTGCAATAATGCAAAAATTTCTTATATGTTTCATTTTCCGTTTATATCAAATTTATATGTCATGCTGAGCACAGTCGAAGCGTGGGCGTGACCACAAGGGTCGGGCTTTCCGCTACAATCTTTTCCTTTTTAAAGAAAAAAGGAAAAGGATTTCCACTACTATCCCTCACGCGAAAACCCGTCAGTACGACAATTAATCTGCAAATATACGTTAAAATCAATAGTTTCAAAGCTTAGATTTACAAACTAAAAGGTTTATAACTAAGTCTTTTCTCTTCCTGCTTTCGGTGGTTCACCTAAAAGTTGTAATTTTGCACAAAAATAAAGCAGATGGTCAAGATTGGCAACATAGAACTCCCTGATTTCCCTTTACTTCTAGCTCCTATGGAGGATGTGAGCGATCCACCTTTTCGTCGATTGTGCAAGATGCATGGTGCCGATATGATGTATTCTGAATTCATTTCTTCCGAAGGATTAATCCGCGACGCCATCAAAAGCCGAATGAAATTAGATATTTTCGACTACGAACGTCCTGTGGGAATTCAGATTTTTGGCGGTGACGAGGAAGCTATGGCAATGTCCTCCAAAATTGTTTCTGCCGTAAACCCAGATATAATTGATATCAACTTTGGTTGTCCAGTTAAGAAAGTCGTTTGTAAAGGAGCCGGTGCTGGAGTTTTAAAAGATGTTGATTTAATGATTCGCTTAACAAAAGCCGTTATAGACAGTACCCATTTACCAGTAACCGTAAAAACCCGTTTGGGTTGGGATGATAATTCGATTAATATTGATGAGGTTGCGGAGCGTTTACAAGATATTGGCGTGGCTGCTTTGAGCATTCACGCGCGAACAAGAGCCCAAATGTATAAAGGTCATTCTGACTGGTCGCATATTGCCCGAGTAAAAAACAACCCAAGAATTACGATGCCTATTTTTGGTAACGGTGATATTGATTCCCCTGAAAAAGCATTGCAATATAAAAACGAATACGGTATTGACGGTATCATGATTGGTCGCGCTGCAATTGGTTATCCTTGGATTTTCAACGAAATCAAACATTACTTCAAAACAGGAGAGCATTTAGCGAAGCCAACAGTTATCGATAGAGTCGAAGCCGTGCGAAACCATTTAACTTGGGCTATGGAATGGAAAGGCGAACGATTAGGAATTGTGGAAACACGACCGCATTACACCAATTATTTCAAAGGAATTCATTCTTTTAAGCCTCATAAACAACAGTTAGTTACACTAGATCGTCCGGAAGAATTGTTTGCTGCCTTAAATGAAATCGAAGATGCGTATGTGGGTTACGAGGTGGTTTAGATTTTTTACATAAAAGTTAAAGACAATTAGTTGTAGATAAGTTTTATTATATTTGTTATTAATAATTTTGATTATGAGTATTCAAACCGAAAAATCTTTTTTAATTGATTTACTTCAAAACATTAATGATGCTTCTATCATTCAGAAAGTGAAGAATTTTGTATTGTACGAAATCGAACCCGTTACATTATCAGAAAATCAAAAAAGAGAACTAGACAAAAGAGTATTGGAACATCAAGAAAATCCGATATCTGGAGTAGATGCACTTGACTTTTTAGATTCTTTAAAATCTAAATATGGGTTATAACAAACTCATCTTAAAGACTAATGCCGCTATCGAAATTGAAAATGCAATTGCGTATTATGCTTTAATAAATAAGGTTTTAACAAAAAGAATTGAAAAAGAAATACGATTTGGCTTCAATGCTATTGCTGAAAATCCTGAAAATTTTCAGTGCCGTTATTTTGAAATCAGAATATTTTGGTTAGACAGATTTCCTTATGGTTTGTACTATATCTCGGAAAATAGTGAAGTTTCTATTTTGGCTTTTTGGCATACTAAAGAGGACATTCCAAACAAGTTGTCTAAAATAGTATAACTCCTACTCCAACAACTTCTTACTCACGCGACTACTGGCAATTAAGGAAGCAATAAAGCCAAGCGTGACAATCGTACCCATGACAATCAATACGTTTTCGAGAGAGAAAATCACCGGATAAGCAAGAGTGGGTGTAATCATAATTAGTTGAAAATATTCTTGTAGCAAAACGATTATAATTCCTAAAACCAGCCCGATAATTCCGCCAAAAACACTCAATAAAGTACCTTGTAGCAAGAATATTTTACGTAAATCTTTGATTTCGGTTCCTAAATTAAAAAGGGTTTTTAGGTTTCCTTTTTTGTCTAAAATCATCATAATCAACGCGCCAATCAAGTTAAAAAGTGCCACGACAATCACCAAAGTAAATATTAAATACACGGCAATATTCTCTGTATTCAACATTTTATAAAGCGATTCGTTGAGTTGCGCTCTGTTTTTTACGGTAATTTTATTATTGAAAATAGTTTGAAGTTGTTCTGTAATTGCACTTTCATCAGCGCCAGTTTTCGTTTTGATTTCAATTCCCGAAACCTGATTGGTTTTATATTCCAATAATTCCTGAGCCAAACCTAGATCGGCAAAAACATATTTAGAATCCAAGTCTTCACTAATGGCATAAATCCCAACAGGTATTACATCCGTTTTGTTAAAAGCTTGTTCGGGATTTTCGATAGCACCTTTTCCTGGTTTAGGAACCAAAACTTCTAATTGACGATTGAAATCCAACAATCCCATCGAAAATTTTTGAGCAATACTGTAGCCCACTACCACTTGATACGTATCTGGTTTCAACCATTGGCCGTTGAAAAGTTTGGTTTCAATAGCATTTACTTGATTAAAATTAGCATCTACACCTTTCAAATACGTGACTTCCTGTTTGCCATCAAAAGTGAATAAAACCCGCTCTTCAATAATTTTGGTATAGGATGCAAGACCTTCAATTTTCTTAATTTTACTTTCTTGATCTGGAGAAATAAGAAAGGATTTACCTAAAATACTACTAATTTTTAAATCGGGATCAATGTCATTGGTAAACGAAAGACTAAAATCTTTCAAGCCGCTAAAGACGGATAAAACGATAAACAAAGCCATGGCACCAACAATAATTCCCATGCTGGCAATGCGATTGATGATATTGATAGCGTTGTTTTTGCTGTTGCTAAGAATATAGCGTTTGGCTATGTAAAGGGGGAAATTCAAATTTTATTGGAATCTGCGTTTGTCCAGCAGCTCTCTATTTTCTATAGGATTGTCTCTATTTGCCAAGGCAGTATCGATTTTTTCAATGTAGTCTAAAGAGTCGTCAATAAAGAAAACCAAATTTGGAACTTTTCTCAATTGCAAACGCACTCTTTGTGATAAGTCATGTTTTATTGTTTTAGAATTCGACTTTACGGCCTCCAAAATTTCTTTTGCTTTATCCTGAGGGAAAACACTTAAATGAACCGTCGCTACAGATAAATCTGAAGTAACAACAACCTTGGATACCGAAATTATCAAATTACTAACTCCGTTTTTTCTCACTTCACCTTGCAGAATATCCACCAAATCTTTTTGGATCACCCCACCTATTTTTTTCTGTCTATTTGTTTCCATGCTGCAAAAATACTACTTTTAAGGTTTATCCCGAAGTTTCAGGACAAATTTTAAAAGTAACCTGTTAATAGTTGTGTTTTTAGGAGCTATTTCCTGCTGTTCACTATATCTTTCCTGCCGAAAACCGGCAAGAAAGGATGTCGTTTCCATCAGGGCTAGGAGATTTAGGAAATTAGAAAGCTTATCTTAAATCAGAAATCAGAAATTTAAAATCGTTAATCAAAAATCTTAATGCAAAGACCATCCTTCTCCATATACGACGCATCGGCAGGTAGCGGAAAAACCTATGCGTTAGTCAAAGAATATTTAAAAATTATTCTTGTTGCCAAGAAAAATGACGCGTATCGCAATATTCTCGCCATTACTTTCACGAACAAAGCGGTACACGAAATGAAAAGCCGCATCGTAGGCAGTCTTTCTGAATTTGCCAAAGACGAACCAAGCTCAAAAGCAGTAGATTTAATGCAGGATTTGGCAGTGGATACAGCACTTTCTGTTATTCAAATAAAAACCAAATCACAACAAATCATCAAGCATATCATTCATAATTATGCCGCTTTTGATATTTCGACTATTGATAAATTCACGCACAAAGTAATTCGCGCGTTTGCTCATGATTTAGGTTTGCCTATGACTTTTGAAGTTACTTTGGATACTGAAAATTTGTTGGTAGAAGCCGTTGATGCCATAATCGCTCAAGCCGGAGAAGATGAAACATTGACAAAGTTATTGATTGATTTCACGATGGAAAAAACCGATGATGACAAATCATGGGATATTTCACGGGAAATTCTTGATACCGGTCGTTTGGTTTTAAACGAAAATAACCGAAACGAAATTACCCATTTCCAAGACAAGTCAATAGCTGATTTTGTAGCAATTAAAGCAAAATTGAACGAGGCCTGCAAAGTTTTGGAGATAGAAAGTGTAGCTTTTGCCGAGGAAGCACTTTTGTTAATAGAAAAAAACGGAATCGATAGTAAGTCTTTTTCGGCAGGACATTTCCCAAAACATTTGATCAGCATTCAAGAAGGGAAATTCAATCCAAAAAATAAAACGTATCACGAATTTGATGCTATAAAAATCAATAAAACGGCAAAAGACCGAGCGATTATTGAAAACATAATTCCTGAATTACTTCAACTAGTAGATACTATTTATAAAGCTTTCGAAAAGAGAGATTTCTACAAAGCTTTCCTAAAAAACATAACGCCTTTGTCGTTGTTGAACACTGTTAGTAATGAATTGGCAAAAATCCAAAGCGAGCAAAACGTGCTATCTATTTCCGAATTTAATGCAATAATTCATAGGGAAATTCAAAACCAACCCGCTCCTTTTATATACGAGCGATTGGGAGAACGGTATCGTCACTTTTTTATAGACGAATTTCAGGATACATCCGAAATGCAATGGCAAAATTTGATTCCATTAATTGATAATGCCACATCTAGCGAAATTGATGGTGAAAAGGGGACTTTGATGATTGTTGGCGATCCAAAACAATCTATTTATAGATGGCGTGGCGGCAAAGCAGAGCAATTTATAGATCTGAGTAAAGACCAAAATCCGTTTAATAATCCGGAAAAAGTTCTCAAACATTTAGATAAAAATTACCGTTCGTATTCACAGGTAATTGAATTCAATAATGATTTTTTTAAAATGCTGTCGAATGAATTTGAGCACTTAGATTATAAAGATTTATATGCCAATCACAGTCATCAGAAGTTGAATGATAAAAAGGGCGGTTATGTAAATATTTCTTTCATTCCAAAAGTAGAAAAAACAGATGTTAATCCCGAATCTTTGGGGGAGGAAGAGGCGTTGGATAAAACAGAATTGTATGTTTTAGCGACACTAAACACCATTCAAAAAGTAATTAGGGAGGGCTTTGAATACAAAGACATTGTAATTTTGACCAGAAAACGAAGTCAAGGAATTGCGATTGCTACTTATTTGACTGAACAACAAATTCCGCTGTTGTCATCAGAAACGTTAATGATTCAAAATGCGACGGAAGTTAGATTGATTATTCATTTATTGAAATATTTGAAAAATAGTTCTGACTTGGAATCCAAAGCAAACTTTCTTCAATATTTAGCTCAAAACAGTCAGGATAAATTACCCGTTCATGATTTTATTGCCAAAGGAATGTCGTTGTTTCAAGAAACGGATTTTGAAAACTGGTTGATGAGTTTTGATGTTTCACTTTCGTTTCAAAACATTCGAAAAAAATCATTGTATGAAGCTGTAGAAACTATAGTGGCAAAGTTCCTCTCCCTAGCCCTATCCAAAGAAAAGGGTGACGAAGCGGTTAACGGTGTGGATAAATTAGGCTACATGACAGGCGGAAATTATTCTCATCTTTTGATAGAAAAAGCAAAAGAGAAGAGAAAAGAGCCAACACATGCTGAGAAAGTTCTTTGGATGGAGCTAAAATCTAAATCACTAGAAGATTATAAATTCAGTCAACAACATTTGATAGATGATTTTATTGTTGACTTTGTTTGTTTGTCAAAAAAATTGATTGTTGAAGTGGATGGTGATTACCATTTCTCTGATGAACAGATTGATTTAGATGAGAATAGAACCCGAACTCTAAAAATATTAGGTTATAAAGTGATTCGATTTACTAATGAGCAAGTCATAAAGAGTATTTCAGAAGTTTTAAAAGAAATAAAAAAGGAATTGGTAAGTCAAGAAGTTTTTCAAGATTCTATTTCTCCGGTTATGGCTCCCTTCCCTTCGGGGAGGGCTGGGGTGGGGAATGCCTACGTCCAATACTTCCTAGACATCGTTCTCGAGAGTGACATTCGTAACCAAGCAGGAATTTCAGATTTCTTGAATTTCTGGGATAAAAATGCCGAGAAGTTCAGCATTCCGTCTCCTGAAGGGACTAATGCCGTTCGGATTATGACGATTCATAAATCGAAAGGATTGGAATTTCCAGTCGTGATTTTTCCTTTTGCCGAGGAAGATTATAATAGAAAACCAAAAGATAAGTTGTGGCTGAATGCTGAGGAGCAGGATTTTGGTTTGCCAAAGGTTTTAATTGACAATAGCGTTGCGGTAGAAGGGTTTGGAGAAGAAGCTGCTGGGGTTTACAATCAAAAAAAGGAGGAAGAATTATTGGACAATATAAATGTTTTGTATGTAGCTTTAACTCGGGCTGAAGAACAACTATACGTGATTTCCAATATGAATTTATCTCGAAAAGAGGAAGTTCCTACAAACAACATGTGTACCTTTTTCATCAATTATTTGGAAAGTAAAAACGTATTCAAGGCAGATCAGATAGAATATGAATTTGGGAAAGAGACTAAACTGTCAACAAATAAAAAGCACGTTGATACTTCTAAAAGAATTCCTTTGGTTGCGGAAATTCTGAAGCCAAAGAATATAAAAATTGCGCAGCGAGAAGCTTTAATGTGGGGAACGCATCAGCAGGAAGCAATTGAGTACGGAAATATAATTCATGAAATTTTATCTTTTGTAAAAACTAAAAATGATGTTGATTTGGCAATTACAAAATCTATTGAAGACGGATTAATCACTTTTGCTCAAAAAGAAATAGTTTTTAATACAATTCAGGAAATTGTAAATCACAGGGAGTTAGAGATTTGTTTTGCTGAAGGGAATGAAGTATGGAACGAGCAAACCATCATTCAAAAGCAAGGAAAAACCATCAAGCCAGATCGAATGGTTCTGACTAAAAATAATGAAGTGTTTTTACTGGACTATAAAACGGGAACGCACAATTCAAAATACCAATTGCAATTGGAAAATTACCAAAGTGCAATTGAATTAATGGGATATAAAGTGGTAAAAAAAGCACTTATTTATATCGGAAAAGAAATCGATGTAGTAAATTTGTAACCTGAAAAATGAATTATTCGCAAAAATTGAACTTTAAAAACATAAAAAATGTACGGAAAAATAAAAGAACATCTTCAAGCAGAAATACAAACCATTGAAGATAACGGAATTTTTAAAAAGGAACGAATCATTACCTCGCCTCAAGGAGCAGAAATTACGATTTCAACTGGAGAAACTGTTTTAAATTTTTGTTCCAATAATTACCTAGGATTGTCATCGCATCCGGAAGTGATTCAGGCTGCAAAAGACGCCTTGGATTCGCATGGTTTCGGTATGTCGTCGGTTCGTTTTATTTGTGGAACACAGGATATTCATAAAACATTAGAAAAGAAGATTTCTGAATTTTACGGAACAGAAGATACGATTCTTTATGCTGCGGCTTTTGACGCGAATGGCGGAGTTTTCGAACCATTATTGGGAGAGCAAGATTGCATTATTTCGGATAGTTTGAATCATGCTTCTATTATTGATGGCGTTCGATTGTGTAAAGCTGCTCGTTATCGTTATGCTAACAGTGATATGCAAGATTTAGAACAACAGTTAATTAAAGCTACCGAAGCTGGAACTCGTTTTAAATTGATTGTTACCGATGGCGTTTTCTCAATGGACGGAGTAGTAGCGCCATTGGATAAAATTTGTGATTTAGCAGATAAATATGATGCGATGGTGATGGTCGATGAATGCCATGCTGCTGGCTTTATTGGTGCTACTGGAAAAGGAACGTTGGAAGCAAGAGGTGTAATGGGACGTGTGGACATTGTTACCGGAACATTAGGAAAAGCGTTAGGTGGAGCTATGGGCGGATATACGACTGCCAAGAAAGAAATTATCGAAATATTGCGTCAAAGATCGAGACCGTATTTGTTTTCTAATTCCCTAGCTCCTGCAATTGTAGGTGCCTCCATCAAAGTATTTGAATTATTAGAAAAGGACACCACGTTACGCGATAAACTAGAGTGGAATACCAATTATTTCAAAACAGGAATGAAAAATGCGGGATTTGACATCGTTGATGGGGACTCTGCTATAGTTCCGGTGATGCTTTATGATGCAAAATTATCACAAACTATGGCTGACGAACTGTTAAAAAAAGGGATCTATGTGATTGGCTTCTTTTTTCCAGTAGTCCCTAAAGACAAGGCGAGAATTAGAGTACAACTGTCTGCAGCGCATACACAAGCTCATTTAGATAAGGCAATAAAGGCATTTATTGAGGTTGGAAAAGCCCTGAATGTTGTATAATTCCCACTTTTGACTGTGTAAGAAGGTTTTTTTTAACATTTAATTTTGTAGTTTAAAATTTACGTACTACTTTTGCGTATAATTAACTAAATTGTAATTAAAAAAATTAAGTATGAAACATCTTAACAAAATTTTAGTTGCTGTGATGATGGTGATGGGTTTAAGCTCTCACGCACAAGACAGTAACAATCCTTGGGCTATCGCTTTTGGAGTTAATGCCGTTGACACCAAAGCTGGTGCAGAGGGAGGACATAACTGGCTTGATCGTCATTTTTCTCAACCTTTTGCGGTTAAAGAAAATTGGAATATTCTTCCATCTGTATCTTATTTAAGCGTTTCTAGATACGTAGGAGATAATTTCTCTTTCGGTCTTTCTGGAACTGTGAACAAAATAGATAAATTTGTAACGTTTTCTCCTGCGACTCCAGGTCGTGATGATCGTGGATATTTAGTTACTAATCCAGGTGATTTAATGTATTATGGTGTTGATGCTACTATCAAATATAGCTTCATGAACCTAATTAAATCTAAAGTTATTGATCCGTCTTTATCTGTTGGTGGAGGTTATACTTTCTTCGGAGATAGTAGTTTTGGAACATTCAATCCTGGTGCAGGTTTGACTTTCTGGTTTTCTGAAAATGTAGGTTTGGAACTTGCTACAAGATACAAAAAAGCTTTTGGTGATAGAACGGAAGGTAATGTTGATTTTGCTACTCCAGATGCTCCTTCTCTTTTTCAACACACTGCTGGTCTTATCTTCAAATTTGGAGGAAAAGATACAGATGGTGATGGAATTTACGATAAAGATGATGCTTGTCCAGAAGTTGCTGGTTTGAAAGAATTCAACGGTTGTCCTGATACTGATGGAGATGGGATTCAAGATAGTGCTGACGAATGTCCAAATGATTTTGGTCTAGCTGCATTAAACGGTTGTCCTGATACTGACGGAGATGGTGTTGCTGATAAAAATGATGCTTGTCCTACTGTTTTTGGTTTAGCTGCATTAAACGGTTGTCCAGATGCTGACGGTGACGGAATTGCTGACAAAGATGACAAATGTCCTACTGTTGCAGGTCCTAAAGAAAATGGTGGATGTCCTTGGCCTGATACTGACGGAGACGGTGTAGCAGACAAAGATGACGATTGTCCTACTGTAGCTGGTCCAGCTAGTAACAGAGGATGTCCTGAAGTAACTACTGAAGCGTTAGATAACCTTAAAATTCAAGCTAGAGCAATCTACTTTAATTCAGGTAAAGCTACTTTCAAAGTTGGTGATGTTCCAGCTCGATTAGATGCTATGGCAAATATTCTTAAAAACTACCCTAATGCTAAATTCAGTGTTGAAGGACATACTGATAGCGATGGTTCAGATGCATACAATCAAACACTTTCTGAAGATAGAGCTAACGTAGTTAGAGAAGCTTTATTAGAAAGAGGTATTAAAGGTGAAAACCTAAATGCTGTTGGTTTTGGTGAAGGAAGTCCAGTTGAAACAAATAAAACTGCTGCTGGTAAAGCTAAAAACAGAAGAACAGAAGTTATTTTACAAAAATAATTTTATTCGAAATATTTTTAGAAAACGCCTCGATTTATCGGGGCGTTTTTTTTATAGATAGAGTAACGTTTTAGAGCAGCTTTATTAGAATGACGTATTAAAGATGTAAACCTAAATGCTGTTGGTTTTGGTGAAGGAAGTTCGGTTGAAACAAATAAAACTGCTGCTGGTAAAGCTAAAAACAGAAGAACAGAAGTTGTTTTACAAAAATAATTTTATTCAAAATATTTTTAGAAAACGCCTCGATTTATCGGGGCGTTTTTTTATTTTTATAAAATGATAAACACTTCTTTTTTAGATAAAATTGCTACCGTTATACTTGAAAATTATTCTAATACCCTTTCGAATACCATTGTTGTTTTGCCAAACAAACGGGCTAAAATATTCTTAATTGAAGCATTAAAAAATCAAGTCACAAAAAACATTCTTTCTCCTGAAATTATAAGTATTGAAGATTTTGTGCAAAACATAGCGGGGATCCGCACTGTTGATCCAATTGAGTTATTATTTGAATTCTACGAAGTCTATCTGTCTATCACCGATAAAGGGAACCAACAAACTTTTGAGTTATTTGCCAATTGGGCCAAAACACTGCTACAGGACTTTAATGAAATTGATCGCTATTTATTAGATCCAGCACATGTACTTTCGTATTTGAAAGACATTGAAGATATCAAAAAATGGGGAATTGAGGTCGAAAATAAGACTACCTTATTAGAAAAATATATTGATTTTTGGAAATTGCTACCTAATTATTATCAATCGCTTTATACTCATTTATTGAATAAAGGAATAGGATATCAAGGTCTTATTTACCGAGAAGCAGTAAACAATCTCAATCATTTTACGGATTCAGTGCAAGACAAAAAATTTATTTTTGCAGGATTTAATGCTTTGAATGCAGCCGAAGAAAAAATAATTCAACACCTTATTGCCGCCGATCAAGCCAAAATATATTGGGATGTGGATCAAACCTTTTTAAATGATCCCTATCATGATGCCGGATTGTTTGTTAGGCGTTTTAAAGAAAATTGGAAACACTATAAATTGCATCCGTTTGAATGGATTGTCGACGATTTTTCGGAATCAAAAAATATTCAAGTTATTGGAACACCAAAGACTATTGGTCAGGCAAAAATAGCGGGAAGTATTATCGAGCATGTTATCCAAGAAAATCCAGAGGGGAAGCTTGATAAAGTGGCTGTTGTTCTTGGAGATGAAAATCTTTTAGTGCCGCTTTTATATTCGTTACCGTCAAGCGTTGGTGCTTTGAATATTACGATGGGGTATTCTAGTAAGAACAATCCAGCTCAAATTTTGATTGCCAAATTATTTAAGATGCACACAAATGCGTTGTCTAGAAACGCTAAAAGTTATGTGTTGTATTACAAAGATGTGTTGGATATTTTGACACATCCTTTGGTAGAACCTTATGCTAAAACGAGCAAACTTGTTCATGTCATTAATCAAAATAACTATACTTTTATTCCGCATCACAAGCTGTTGGAATTGAATCTGATTCCTACTGAGCTGTTCCTTTTGTTATTCCAAAAATGGGAAAAAGGTTCTATTCCTGTCTTGGAGACTATCTCTAAATTATTGCAAACCATAAAAGAAAATTTAAGCAACGATAATGAAGAAGAAAAAATCACAAAAGCTTTTGTTTTTGCGATTTTCAAGGTCATCAATAAACTGATTAATTACTACTCAAAACACGAACATATTGATAAAATAGAGACACTTTATGCCATTTACAAGCAAGTGATTGATTTAGCTGAAGTTTCTTTTGAAGGAGAACCTTTAAACGGTTTGCAAATTATGGGTGTGCTTGAAAGTCGGGTTTTAGATTTTGACACTATCATTGTCACCTCCATGAATGAAGGAAAATTTCCAGCCGGAAAATCTCAAAATTCCTTTATTCCTTATGATGTGAAACGCGAATTAGGTTTGCCCACGTTCAAAGAGAAAGACGCCATTTATACCTATCATTTTTATCATTTGCTGCAGCGGGCTAAAAACATCTACTTACTTTATAACACCGAAAGTGAAGGTTTAGATGCAGGTGAAAAAAGCCGCTTCATCACCCAACTTGAAGTAGAAAAACAGGCTAGTCATAATTTGACACACGAAATTTTTAACGCCGTTTTACCTGAAACAGCTTATCAGGCAATGGTGATTCAAAAATCGGAAAGTGTGATGGTTCGATTGAAAGAAATTGCAGGTAAGGGGTTTTCTCCGTCCGCACTGACAAGTTATATTCGGAATCCGATTCAGTTTTATTTCCAAAAAATATTACGCATTAGTGAAGTAGAAGAAGTCGAGGAAAATATCGCTTTAAACACCTTGGGAACCATTATTCATGAAACTTTGAAAGTTTTGTATGAACCTTTTATTGGTAAATTTATTTCGGAAAGTACTATTCAAGATTGTTTTAAGCAAATTGATCAAGAGGTTTTAAAACAATTCAAATTGGTTTATAAAGAAGGTGAAATCAAAAAAGGTAGAAATTTGTTAGCGTTTGAAGTCGCCAAACGTAATGTTTCTAATTTCCTAAAAGTAGAATTAGAAAGTATTAAGAGCGGTGATGCCATTAAAATTTTAGCGTTGGAACAAACTTTTGAACGCCAATTACAACATCCTAGTCTGCCTTTCCCGGTTTTGATTAAAGGAAATGTGGACCGAATTGAAGAGCGCAACGGAATCATTCGAATCATTGATTATAAAACAGGAAAGGTAGAAAAAGCAAGTGTTACGCTGAAATCATGGAACGGATTAACAGAAGATATAAAAAGTGATAAAATCATTCAGGTGCTTGCGTATGCGTATATGTACGAATTGGAAGCCAAAGGAAAACCCATCGAAGCAGGAATTATCTCCTTCAAAAATTTAAAAGCAGGTTTTCTTCCGTTTAATTTTAAAGAAGATAAAGAAGGGAATACCGTTATAGACGAAACAATTTTGAGTAATTATCTCGAGCAAATGGTTCTTTTACTGCGTGAAATTTTAGACGATACTATTCCTTTTGAAGAAAAATTAATATAAAAAGAAACCAAATCAGAAAACTAGCCAACCTATTTGAGTTTTACAAAAGTACTTTGACATTAAATATGTCAATTAGTGTTTTGGCTTGGCTATTTGGAGGATTTGAGTTGTTTAAGTATGTGCTTGTTATTTTTGGTTTCTTTATTAGTTTGTTAATTAAAGAAGTGAACTCAAAAAACGAGTATTTGTTTTATTACAACAATGGAATCTCTAAAATGCAACTTTTCATTTATAGTTTTCTGCTCAATTTCGTCTTTTCGTTGGTGCTGATTTTAGTCATTAATCTAATTTTGAAATGGACATGACAAAAAGTGTTTTAGAAGTAGATAGCGTTCAAAAACAATATGATGGAAAAATCATTATTTCGGATGTATATTTAAAATGTGAAACTGCTGATATAATTGGTGTTTTAGGCAGAAATGGTTCTGGAAAATCGACTTTGTTAAAAATCATCTTCGGAATTGTAGCTGCTGATTTTAAGTTTGTTCGTGTTGATGGTGCCGTGAAATCAACAACTAGCGATCTGCTGAACGAAATTAGTTATTTGCCTCAAGAGAATTTTATTCCAAATTCATTTTCAGTTAAAAAAAAAATTCTACTGTCTCTTGCTAAAGATAAAATACAAGACTTTTGCGCCGATGAAATGATTCAATCGATATTAGCCAAAAAAATAAAGCATTTGTCTGGCGGAGAATTGCGGTATTTAGAAATTAAATTAATCCTAAATAACACATCCGAATTTGTGCTTCTAGACGAGCCTTACAATGGTTTATCACCGTTAATGAGTGATAAAGTGAATGATATGATCACAGCAATGTCCCTGACAAAAGGCATTATTATTACCGACCATAATTATGAAAACGTGATCAAAGTTTCGACAAGACTCGCCTTGATGAAAGAAGGCAAATTACACCACCTAAAAGACAAAAACGAATTAGTGGAGAAAGGATATCTCAAAGCCGGAATGATTTAGATGCTCTTAAAGAAAGTCAGCAATACAATTAGTAATTGGTCTTGGTTTTCAATGTGGCTCATGTGTCCGTCCGGAAAAGTGACTAGTTTTACGCTCGTATTTTCGGTTTGATCTTTGGTTTCTTCGTAATTTAAAACAGGATCTTTTTCGCCTAGAACTAATAGTTTCGGAAAAGGAGTGAGATGTAATAAAACTTCTCTATCCGGTCTAATTTTCATTCCTTCCAGTGACGCAACAATTCCTTGAAGCGGCGTTTTTAAAGCCTCTTTTTTTACACGTTCAATTGCTGAGGAGAGGCGCTCTCTGTTATCTTCACTGAATAAATTAGCGATAGACAGCGAGACAAAATTCATATACGATAGTTTTACGGCTTTTATCGCTCTATCGCGATTGATTTTTCGTTCAGTGCTATCAGCTCTTGCAGTCGAGTTTAATAAAACCAAACCTTTGATGGTGTCTGGATACAATTCTGCGAAAGCCAAAGCTACATAACCACCCATAGAATGGCCGACAAAAATAGCTTTTCGGATGCGTAGTTCTGATAAAACAGCGTGTACGACATCGGCATTATCCTCCATCGTTTGCACATATCCCAAACATTCCGTTGCCCCATGTCCTAATAAATCAATGGTGATTACGCGGTTTTTTTTAGCAAATTCTGGAACATAAAAATCCCACATATCTTTGTTTTCCAAGAAACCATGAAGCAAGATAACTGCAGTTCCCTTTCCAGTATCAGAATACGAGATTTGTGTGTTTTTGAATTGAATGTGTTTCAAAATAGCGAATTAGATTTTTTGTAAAAATAAGGCATTTATTTTTAAGCCTTGATTAATGTACAAGTAGGTTGAACATGTTATTTTTTTTGAAACATATCAGTCATATAAGTTTTTAGAATTGCTGTGGCGAATTAGCCTAAAAACAAGAATAAAGATTAAAAATAGTTGAACAGAATTATTAAACAAAAAGTGTTTTTCAACCATATAAGTCATTTAATTGTTACTTCTATTTGCTTAAATGACTTATATGTTAAAATAAAAAGCGGCTCCCTTTATTGAAAGCCGTTAGTAAAACTTAAAACCGTCGATCTCCATTAAGCATGCTTCCTAATCCACCGAGTAAGCTGCCTTCATCTTGACTACTACCACCAGCTCTTGGTGCTGAAGCGATGATTCTGTCGGCTAGTCGGCTGAAAGGTAAAGATTGTATGTAAACTGTTCCCGGACCACGAAGTGTAGCATAAAATAAACCTTCGCCACCAAAAATGGAATTCTTAATACCGCCAATAAACTCAATGTCATAATCCACCCCTTTTGTGAAACCCACAATACAGCCTGTATCTACTTTTAGGATTTCGCCTGCAGCTAATTTTTTTATGGCTAACGTTCCACCGGTATGTACAAACGCCATTCCGTCTCCTTCTATTTTTTGCATGATAAAACCTTCTCCACCAAATAAGCCACGACCGAGTTTTTTAGAGAATTCAATTCCCACAGAAACACCTTTGGCAGCGCAAAGGAAAGCATCTTTCTGGCAAATGAATTTCCCATTAAATTGCGTTAAGTCAATTGGAATTATTTTTCCGGGATACGGTGATGCAAAGGAAACTTTACTTTTGGTATTGTTTTGATTGATGAACGCAGTCATAAAAAGACTTTCGCCAGTCAGTACTCTTTTTCCGGCGCTTAAAAGTTTGCCAAATAATCCGTTTTCCTGTCCGGAACCATCTCCAAAAATAGTTTCCATTTGGATGTTATTGTCCATCATCATAAAACTGCCCGCTTCGGCAATTACAATTTCTTGTGGGTCTAATTCTATTTCCACATACTGCATTTCCTCGCCGTAAATGTGGTAGTCTATTTCGTGTGCTTGCATGATTTTTAGTGTTTTGATTGAATAGATAAGTTGGAAATAGGTATAAAATGTTACAGCTTTTTTTAGATTTTATAATGGATTTAACATTTTCGTTCTTCTGAAAAACATGCGTTCTGTTTAGCCCTGATGGAAGTGGTATCCTCTTGTAGAGTGCAACGGAACAAGAGATATAATGGACAGCAGGAGGAAACGTTGTTTTGAAAAACAATACGTCCTGCTCCAAAAAAAAACAGCCTAGATTGCTCTAGACTGCCTGTTTTAGATAGGAAAGACGTATTATGCGTTCATTAATTCTTCGATTTCCTCGACTTCTATAGGGATGTTGCGCATCATGTTGAACGGCTCGCCGCTTTCTTGAACGATGATGTTGTCCTCTAGGCGGATTCCGAAACCTTCAGCAGGAATGTAAATTCCAGGCTCTACGGTGAAGACCATATTGGCTTGCATTGGCTCGGTCAAAATACCGTAATCGTGCGTGTCCAATCCCATGTGGTGCGATGTTCCGTGCATGAAATATTTTTTATAAGCGGGCCATTCTGGTTTTTCGTTTTGCACATCGGCTTTGTCGATAAGACCCAAACCGAGTAACTCAGAAGTCATTAATTTCCCTACTTCGATATGGTATTGTTTCCAAAGTGTTCCTGTAGTCAGCATTTTGGTCGCTTCGTTTTTTACATTTAAAACGGCATTGTACACTGCTTTTTGTCTTTTGGTATACTTTCCTGAAACTGGAATGGTACGCGTCATATCACTGGAATAATTCGCATATTCAGCCGCAACGTCCAGTAAAATCAAATCACCGGCTTTACATTGTTGGTTGTTTTCGATGTAATGCAACACATTGGCATTATTTCCGGAAGCGATAATTGGCGTGTAAGCAAAACCTCTGGAACGGTTGCGAATGAATTCGTGAATCAACTCGGCCTCAATTTCGTATTCGGTCACGTTTGGTTTCACGAAAGGCAATAATCGTCTAAAACCAAGTTCGGTAATATTACAGGCTTTTTGAATTAAATCCAACTCTTCGGTTTCTTTTACAGAGCGCAGGCGTTGCAAAATAGGGTTGCTTTTGGCAACAGCATGTGCAGGATATTTGTCTTTCCACCATTTTACAAATCGGGCTTCGCGTGTTTCAGTTTCTACGGTAGCACGATAATGCTCGTTTGTATTGATGTAAATTGTTTCAGCGTGCGTCATCATTTCGAATAATACTTTCTCAAATTCCTGTAACCAGTACACGGTTCTGATTCCTGTTACTTCAAAAGCGCGTTCCTTAGTCAGTTTTTCACCTTCCCAAATGGCAATGTGTTCGCTAGTTTCTTTTAAGAATAACATTTCTCTTTGATGTTCATGAGGAGCATCTGGAAAAAGCAATAAAATACTTTCTTCCTGATCGACTCCGCTCAAATAAAAGATGTCACGGTGTTGTGCAAATGGCAACGTACTATCAGCCGATACGGGATAAATATCATTAGAATTGAAAATAGCTACGCTCTTTGGCTTCATCTGAGCCATGAACTTTGCTCTATTTTTTATAAATAAATCGCGGTCAATTTGGTGGTATTTCATTTGTGTGGTTTTATTTTTTTTAGGTTCGAAAGGCAATTAGGATCCGTTATTTTCAAAATAACTATAATTTTTTGATCTTCTTTCCCTGTTTTTATATTGATTATTCAAAAATACTAACTTTGAAAGAAACGGATGTTAATTACACTATAAAATTTTCAGATAAGTATTTTTATGATTAATTTTCCGATTCAAATTAGTTTTTATGAAAAAATTAGTACTATTCTCTGCCCTTATTTTGCAAAGTGTCTCTTATGGGCAAGTTTCCACCGAAGCCATTCAGCAAGCATTAGTTGCTAAAAAGCAAATGGAAAATCAATCTCTTTTTCAGAATGTTACTTTCGAAAATGTGGGTCCAACGGTGATGAGTGGCCGCGTGGTGGATGTAGATGTGAATCCTGAAAACCCAACCGAATTCTATGTAGGATATGCTTCAGGCGGATTGTGGTACACGAATAATAACGGAATGAGTTTTTCACCGGTTATGGATGCAGCGCCTACGCAAAATGTGGGCGATATTGCCATCGACTGGAAACGAGGAACCATTTGGGTAGGTACAGGCGAAGTCAATTCGTCCCGATCTTCGTATGCAGGAATTGGAATTTTGAAATCGGAAGATAAAGGAAAAACATGGCAAAATATGGGATTGCAGGACAGCCATCACATTAGTAGAATCCTGATAAATCCATCAAATCCAGATGAAGTTGTTGTAGGCGCAGTGGGTCATTTGTATTCTAAAAATGAAGAACGAGGAATTTTCAAAACGACTGATGGTGGAAAAACGTGGAATAAAACCTTGTTTATAGATAATGAAACAGGCATTATTGACTTGGCTGTTTCGCCAAAAAATTTCAAAGTTCAATTTGCGACTTCTTGGAGTAAAGACAGGAAAGCGTGGGATTTTATAGGAAGTGGTGCTACCTCCGGTATTTACAAAAGTGAAGATGCAGGATTGACTTGGAAACTTTTTTCAACGTCTGAAAGTGGATTTCCTGTTGGCGAAGGTGTTGGAAGAATTGGTTTAGCGGTGTATGATGATACTACTGTTTATGCCGTTTTAGACAATCAATTCAAAAGACCGTTGCAATCCAAAAAAAGCAATTCGTTACCCATTGCTTTTTCAATGCCGGGAGACGAATTCTTGAAATTGCCCAATAAAAGTCTGAATTCTATTTTAAAGAATTACGGTTTAACCGAAAAATACAGAGCTGAAAACATCAAACATTGGATTCAAAACGGGTATTTGCAACCTAATGAAGCGGCCAAAGTAGTTTTGGAAACAATTAATAGTTTAGCGGAAACTGAAGTTATTGGTGCCGAAGTGTACAAATCAAGTAACGGAGGAAAAAATTGGACGAAGACCCACCAAGATTTTATCGATGATTTCTTTTATTCGTACGGGTATTATTTTAGTGTTATTTCAGTGGATCCAAACGATGTCAATAAAATTTATTTATCGGGTGTACCCATTATAAAATCGAATGATGGCGGAAAAACATTCGCCTCCATAAGCGATGAAAATGTTCATGCAGATCATCACGTAGTTTGGGTAAACCCAAATAATTCTGGGCATTTAATTAATGGGAATGATGGTGGGTTGAACATTTCGTACGATGACGGAGCGCATTGGTTCAAAGGGAATTCCCATAGCGTGAGCCAGTTTTATGCAGTGAATGTGGATGAGCAAGAACCTTATAATATCTATGGTGGCATGCAAGACAACGGTGTTTGGGTTGGACCAAGTGACTATAAGTATTCCTCAGAGTGGTACCAAACGGGAAAATACCCGTATGAAAATTTGATGGGTGGCGACGGAATGCAAACTCAAATCGACAAAAGAAATCCAAATATTGTTTTTACAGGATTTCAATTTGGAAATTATTATAGAATTGATCGTGCGAATAACAAGCGAGAGTACATTTCGCCAAAGCCAAAAAAAGACGAAAAACCATTCCGATTCAATTGGCAAACGCCTATTTTATTGTCTTCGCACAATCAAGATATTTTGTACATGGGATCCAATTTCTTGCACCGTTCGATGAATCAAGGACAAACTTGGACTGCGATTTCGCCTGATTTGACACAAGGAGTTAAGGAAGGTAATGTCGCTTTTGGAACCATTGCTGCGGTAAGCGAAAGTCAATTGCAGTTTGGTTTACTGTACACAGGAAGTGATGATGGATTGATTCATGTTTCCAAAGACGGTGGTGCGACTTGGAATAAAATTTCGGGGAATTTACCTCAAAATCGTTGGGTTTCTAGGGTCGTGGCGTCGGCACACAAGAAAGAAAGAGTGTATGCGACTTTAAACGGTTATCGAAATGATGATTTCACGAGTTATGTGTATGTGTCGGATGATTTTGGACAAACCTGGAGAAATATAGCTGCTAATTTACCTGCAAGTCCAGTAAATGTAATTGTGGAAGATTATGTCAACGAGAATATTTTATATCTGGGAACGGATAACGGTTTGTATGTTTCATTAAACAAAGGTGCAAGTTGGGATGATTTTTCTAACGGAATGCCAAACGTGGCAGTTCACGATGTGGTAATTCAAAAGAAAGCGAAAGATTTAGTGGTAGGAACTCATGGTCGTTCCATTTATAAAGTTAATTTGGATCAAGTGCAACAATTGAGCGATAAAGTGGTAGCGGAAAATCTTCATATTTTTGAACTTAAAAAGATAAAAAAATCAAGAGAATGGGGAAACAGCTGGAGTTCTTGGGCTAAGGCTTCAGAGCCAAAAGCAGAGATTTGGTTCTATTCCAATACGGATTCAGAAGTGCTTTTACAAATTGAAAACAGCTTGAAAGAAGTCGTTTATTCTCAGAAAGTAAAAGCGTCAAAAGGACTTAATAAACACGTTTATGATCTTTCCATAAGTAAAGCAACTGCTGATAATTGGAAAAATAAAGACAAAAAACTAAAACTGGAAGCAGCTAAAAACGGCAACTATTATCTTCCAATTTCAGTGAATAAAATAAGTATTCAAAGAGGAAAAGTGAAAGTAGTTACTGATCTTGAGATTATAGAATCGAAGTAAACAATTCCAATTTATTCCAATAAAAAAGCACGATTTCAATGAGATCATGCTTTTTTTTAGGAGTATTGTGTTTCTAAAACTGCGCTACTTCTGTAGAATCTTTCATGGCAGTTGTAGATGATTTTCCTATTGTTACTGTATTTTGTACCGCATCAAAGTAAGAAGTCCCGACAAAACCTTGGTGTTTTACTGCTTTGAATCCGTGTTGTTGCAACGCAAATTCTCTTTCTTGTAATTCAGAATATCCGGCCATACCTCTTTCTTTGTAGGCTTTAGATAATTCGAACATACTAGTATTTAATGCGTGGAATCCTGCTAATGTGATGAATTGGAATTTGTATCCCATTGCTGCAAGATCTTCTCTGAACGTTTCCATTTCGGCTACTGATAATTTTGCAGCCCAGTTGAAAGATGGTGAACAATTGTAAGCCAACATTTTCCCTGGGAATTTTGCGTGAATTCCTTCAGCAAATTTTCTTGCATAATCCAGGTCCGGATTGCTAGTTTCCATCCAGATTAAATCAGCATAAGGCGCATAACTCAACCCTCTGTCAATTCCTTGCTCTACACCACAATTTACATAGAAAAAGCCTTCTCCTGTTTTTTCTCCCGTGATGAATTTGGCATCTCTTGGGTCAATATCGCTGGTTAATAAGTTAGCAGCGTCCGCATCTGTGCGAGCAACCACAATGGTTGGTGTTCCCATAACGTCAGCTGCTAAACGAGCTGCAACTAGTTTGTTGATGGCTTCTTGTGTTGGAACCAATACTTTTCCGCCTAAATGTCCGCATTTTTTAGCAGAACTCAATTGGTCTTCAAAGTGAACACCAGCAGCTCCCGCTTCAATCATGGCTTTCATCAATTCAAAAGCATTAAGGTTTCCTCCAAAACCAGCCTCTGCATCAGCAACGATAGGTACTAAGTAGTCTTTCTTGTCTGTAGTTCCATTTACCACTTGTATTTGGTCTGCACGTAAAAGCGCATTGTTGATTCTTTTTACTACCAATGGAACACTGTTCGCAGGGTATAAAGATTGGTCAGGATACATTTCTCCAGCTACATTTGCATCAGCAGCAACCTGCCATCCACTTAAATAAATAGCGTCTAATCCGGCCTCAACTTCTTGAATGGCTTGATTTCCAGTTAGCGCGCCAAGTCCGGCCACAAAATCCTGAGAATTTAGTTTGCTCCACAATGTATTGGCTCCAATTCTGGCGACACTGTGCTCAATTTGATACGATCCTTGTAATTTTACCACTTCTTCAGCAGTGTAAGGACGCTCAATACCATTCCATCTTGGGTTTGTAAGCCAGTCGGTAACTAATTCTTGAATTCTTGTTTCTGTAGTTTTCATCTTTTTTCTTCTTTTTTAGTTGCTTGTTTATAGGTTTTGTATTTGGTATTCTAAATGTATTTGTATCCAGGAATAGTCAAAAATTCGATAAAATTGTCGTTTACGACTAGAATGTCTAATAATTGCTCCGCTAGTCTGTATTTTTGTTTTTCATGATTTTCATCTCCAACCTGCTTCCTGATTTTTTCAAATTCCTCCATAGCTAAGCGGTGATAGTATTTTTCATTCAGTACTTTTTGATTGTCTAAAACCACTTTGTTTTGGAGCCATTGCCACAATTGTGATCTCGAAATTTCAGCAGTCGCGGCATCTTCCATTAGATTATGTAAAGCTGCAGCACCTTGGCCATTGAGCCATGAAGCGATATATAAAACTGAAATACTAATATTTTTGCGAACCCCTTCTTCAGTAATGGTTCCTTTTGGAGTTTCCAATAAATCACTTTCGGAAACGTGTACGTCTTCTCTTTTTACAGCAATTTGATTTTTTTCTGGCATGTATTGGTCGAATACCGTCATGGCAAGTGAAACTAAATCTGGATGTGCAACCCAAGTACCATCATGACCATTTTTTACTTCTCGCTCTTTGTCGGCTATTACTTTATCGAAAGCTACTTTGTTGGCTTCTTCATTATTCTTAATCGGAATTTGTGCGGCCATTCCACCAATTGCATGAATATTTCGCTTGTGGCATCTTTGAATTACTAGTTGGGAATAGGCACTCATAAACGGTGCAGTCATGGTTACCTGATCTCTGTTTGGAACTATAAACTTTGGATTATTTCTAAGTTTTTTGATGTAAGAGAAAATATAATCCCATCGTCCGCAATTAAGCCCTACAATATGATCTCTAAGTTCGTATATGATTTCGTCTAGCTGAAAACTGGCAGTTATTGTTTCTATTAAAACGGTGGCTTTGAATATTCCATTTTTTACACCTAAATACTCTTGTGTGAATTCAAAAACTTCATTCCACCATCTTGCTTCCAGGTAATGTTCTAGTTTCGGAATATAAAAATATGGCGCCGTTCCATCTTCAATTAGCTTTTTATGATTGTGAAAAGCATACAAGCCGAAGTCAATTAACGAACCTGAAGTTGTTTCTCCATTTGCTAAAAGATGTTTTTCTGGTAGATGCAATCCTCTTGGGCGAACAAGTAATACGGCTGTTTGATTGTTGAGGCTGTATTTTTTATTTTTTACTGTGTCCTCTAATGTGATGGTTTTGTTTACAGCATCTTTAAGATTCTGTTGGCCGGTCATTAAGTTGCTCCAAGTTGGTGATGTGCTGTCTTCAAAATCGGCCATGAACGTTTTTGCTCCAGAATTCAAGGCGTTGATGACCATTTTTCTATCGACGGGTCCCGTTATTTCGACTCTTCGGTCTAATAAATCGGTTGGTGTTGTGGCTGCTTCCCAATTGCTTTGTCGAATACTTTTTGTTTCAAGTGGAAAAGTGGGTACTGCACCTGCATCGAATAATGCTTGTTGCTTCTTTCTTTCCTCCAAAAGCGCTAGTCTTTTTTCGTTAAAATTCTCATGAAGTAAAGACAAAAAAGTCATTGCTTCGTCAGTTAAGATCTCTGGGAAACGTTCCGTGGTTTCTTCTGAAAAATTTAACAAATTTTCCGAATATACTTCTTTAAATTTCATTTTATGGCTTATTTAATTTAACACTAATTGACTTTTGATAGGAATATGTAATTATTCAACACTGCAATACTACAAAAAGTTTTTTACAAAACAAGCGAACGTACGCTAAAAGTGAAAAATAATTTTTTTGACGCAAATATTTTTTAATGTATCTTTGAAATATGAACGTAGAAAAGGATTACATCAAGCTGATTTTTGGCCTAAAACTCAAGCAGGCGCGTACGAATAAGAATTTATCTTTATTTGGCTTAGCCAAAATTACAGACCTTTCAAAATCGTATTTAAATGAAATTGAGAAAGGGAAGAAGTATCCTAAAACAGATAAAATCATTCTTTTGGCTGAAAAATTAGAAGTTTCGTATGATAATATGGTGTCTTTAAAACTGGATAATAATCTAGCACCTATTGGAGAAATTCTAAAATCTGGTATTTTGAAAGAAATTCCGTTGGAAATTTTCGGAATTCAGGAAAACGATCTGATCGATATTATTGCTAATGCTCCTGCAAAAGTCAATGCCTTTATAAGTACGATTATTGAGATTGCGCAACATTATAATCTGACTAGAGAGAGTTTCTTTTTGGCTTCCTTGCGTTCGTATCAAGAGGCGCACAATAACTACTTTGAAGATTTAGAACAAAAGGTGTTGGAGTTCTCCAAAGCTTTTTATGTAAATATTGATGCTAAAATTTCTATTGAGGAGCTCACGGCAATATTAATTGAGGAATATGGATACACAATCCAAGAGCTGATTTTTTCTGAACAAGAACAGTTAGGGGACTTGCGATCGATATTTGTGCCAAAAAGTAAGACGTTATTGCTTTCGCTTGATATTGATGAACCTCAAAAAGCATTTATTCTAGCCAAAGAAATTGCCTATAATTATTTAGAAATTACAGAGCGGTTGTATACCTTTAGCTGGATTAAATTTGATAATTTTGATCAGGTTTTAAATAATTTTTATGCCTCTTATTTTGCAGGAGCCTTACTTATACCGAGACAAAAATTGATTGATGAATTGAATATTTTTCTAGCAAAAACAGATCCAAAACCACAAGAGATGATCGCGCTAATGAGTGGATTTAATGTTTCTCCAGAATCCTTTTATCAAAGGTTGACGAATATTTTGCCAAAAGATTTTCAATTAAAAAATCTCTTTTTTCTAAGATTGTCTCATAAAATTGGAGCTGATACGTACCAGATAAAAAAGGAACTGCATATTACCAATCAGCAGGAACCACATGCGAATGAAATGAATGAGCATTATTGCCGCCGCTGGGTTTCTATTCGGACTATTGAAGAATCTTTGAAGCAAAAGAAAAATCACTTTTTTGATGCGCAAATCTCCAGTTACGAAAACAGTAAAAATGAATACTTGGTTTTTTCATCAGCAACTCCCGACCCGTTCAAGGTAGATTGTATTCGTAGTATTTCAGTAGGGATTTTGATCACGCCAGCGGTTAAAAAGAAATTTAAATTTATGGAAACCAATTCCATTAAGAAACAAGTGGTTGGAGTTACTTGTGAAACCTGTGCGGTTAAAAATTGTTTGGAAAGAGCTTCTCCACCAATTCAATTGGAGCAGAAAACACGCAATGAAAATACAGATTTGATTGTGCAGCAGTATATGGCCAAGTTTAGTTAGGTGGATTTTGTGTTAAAATAAGGAAGCGACGCAAAATTCATATTAGAATTTTCGTCGCTTTTTTATTTTAGGGTTTGATTATTCGGCCCACTTGTAATAGCGTGCCCCTAGTAAATTCGGATTCTCAGTTTCAATACGATGCAGAGTCCATTCGTTTTTTGGAGTTTGAATGCTGGTTCTTTGTTCCTTTTTATGAAGTTTTTCGTAGGTCTCAAAATCAATCTCGAGGCTTTTTTCTAGGGTTTCAAAGAGGTGTACGCTTATCATGGCTGATTTCCAATTGGGTTGAATGGTTCCTTCAAATACTTTCGATTTAGACCCGCTTCCGTAGGCTAAAAAACCAAATGTAGTTCCAGAAATTTCTTTTTTTGTGTCGTAATAATGAGCTAAAGTGGACAATAAACCCATAAAAATAGAACCGGTATAAAGATTTCCTATCAGTGATGAAGCAATTTCAGCAGGCATTAATTTTTCGGCAACAAATACTTTGTAGGCTTCAGATTTGCTGACATCTTTCAGTATGTTTTGGTATTCCACAGCATCTTCTGTTCCTGCTATAGTGGTATTGGTGGCATCCAAAGCATAAATTTCAGATAACATGCGGCGTCCTTGAAACGCATAAGGAAGGTGCATGACAATACTTTGCCAAGAATCGTAAACGGTTTCGGTGGTGTTTTTTAATTTTTTGAACGAAAAGTAAGCATCTCTCGTTCGATCCATATAACATTGATTGGAATAATGACCGTCAAAAACGGGTTGGTCTTTGTGGATTTCAATTTCACTTTCTAAATTTTCAAACCAAGGTTCGTTGGTTGAATTCCCTGTAATTGCTGTTTTGGAAATCGTTCGATACGGTTTGAAAAAGTCAAAAACGCCTTTGGTGCTGGTTGCCCAATGGTTTTCGAAAGCAATAATTCTTGGGTTGGCAGTAATCAACATGGCTAATGCGCCTGCGCCTTGCGTGTATTCTCCAGTAGAGTTTAAATCGTACTTAGCAAAATCAGTTGCAATTACAATTGCTTTCTTAGTTGGATTTAATTTTACATAATCAATACAGTTTTGCATGGCATCTACCCCGCCGATGCAGGCAAAAGTAAAATCGACCACATCGCATTCGGACAAGCTGTTTTCTCCAAATTTTTCTTCCATCAATGCTACTAAAAACGAGCTGATTGGTTTTGAGCTGTCAATACTGCTTTCTGTTCCCACATAAATGCGCGCTACATCTGAAAGTTCAATGTTGTGTGTATTTATAAGTTTAGTCAAAGCATTAGCCCCAAAAACTACTGTGTCTTGATGGGTGTCCGGGAGGGTCATTTTGAGCAGTCCCAGTCCTTTTTCTAATTTTTCTGGATCAATATTTCTGGCTTTTGCCAAAGTTTTAATTGGTAAATGTATTTTTGCAACATCAAAAGTGATAGCGTCAATTCCTATTTTCATTCTTTAAATTTTAAAAGACAAAGTTAAAAGCATAGCTAGCTACAGCAAGTGATTTGGAGTCGTAAAATGGCAAGTCTTGTACTTTTTGTTGAATTGGAAATTTAGCATGATAAAAATTACTGAATTGCTATTTTTGGACTGTTTACAGCTTGCTTTTTCAGCAATATCGCGATGAGCTATTTAAGATTTTTTTCTTTTTTGTTTAATCGCTTTTCTGCCAACTTTAGGGTATATGTTAGATTTTTAAGGATTTCTTGGTGTTTTGTGTAAAACACTTTAAATTCATTATAAATAACAGCGAAAAGGTTGTAGTTGCTGTCTAATTGCTTTATTTTTGTACAATTCTTTAAAATCAATTATTTAAATCTTATGGCAAAATCTGCATTATTGAAATCGTCAATAGCAAAAAAAGTAGCTATGGCACTTTCAGGCCTTTTTCTGATGTTGTTTCTAGCACAGCATTTTTTTATCAATATGACATCGGTTTTCAGTGCCGATACTTTTAATTCCATTTCCCACTTTATGGGAAATAATCCATTGGTTCAATTTGTGATACAGCCTATATTAATTGTAGGGGTAATATTTCACTTTATCATGGGTTTTGTATTGGAATATAAAAATAACAGTGCAAGACCAATTTCTTATGCTAAGAATAACGGAGCGGCTAATTCTTCTTGGGCTTCAAGAAATATGATCATTTCTGGATCAGTAGTTTTAGCGTTTTTATTAGTTCATTTTTATGATTTTTGGGTTCCCGAAATGGTTTACAAATATGTAGATGTTAGTCCATTGAATGAAACTAGATATTTTCATGAATTAGCTGAAAAATTTGAGAGTCCAGTACGTACGGGCTTGTATTCCTTATCATTCCTTTTGTTGTCATTGCACTTATGGCATGGTTTTAATTCATCGTTTCAATCAGTAGGATTTAACAATAAATACTCAAAATCTTTGCATACATTAGGATATGCTTTTGCAATTGTAGTTCCTTTTGGTTTCATTTTCATTGCATTATTTCATCATTTTAATCATTAATATTAAATTATAAATGGCATTAGATTCAAAAATTCCAGGAGGTTCAGTTTCGGACAAATGGACAAATTATAAAGATCATATTAATTTAGTAAACCCTGCTAACAAACGTAATTTAGATATTATTGTAGTTGGTACAGGTCTTGCTGGAGGTTCTGCTGCTGCTACATTAGCAGAGTTAGGATATAACGTAAAAGCATTTTGTTTTCAAGATTCACCACGTCGTGCGCACTCCATTGCTGCGCAAGGGGGGATTAATGCTGCAAAAAACTATCAAGGAGATGGAGATTCAACTTTCCGTTTGTTTTATGATACAGTAAAAGGAGGCGATTATCGTGCGCGTGAAGCAAACGTGCACCGTCTTGCTGAGGTTTCTGTGAATATTATTGACCAGTGTGTGGCTCAAGGTGTTCCTTTTGCTCGTGAATATGGTGGATTATTAGATAACCGTTCTTTTGGAGGTACATTAGTTTCTAGAACCTTTTACGCTAAAGGACAAACAGGACAACAATTACTATTAGGAGCGTATTCAGCAATGAACCGCCAAATAGGTCGTGGAAAAATAAAAATGCACAACCGTCACGAGATGCTAGATTTAGTTATCGTAAATGGAAAAGCGAGAGGAATTATAGCGCGTAACTTGGTTACAGGAGAAATCGAAAGACACTCCGCACACGCCGTTGTTATTGCTTCTGGTGGATACGGAAACGTATTTTTCTTGTCGACCAATGCAATGGGAAGTAACGTGACAGCAGCGTGGAAAATTCACAAAAGAGGGGCGTATTTTGCAAATCCTTGCTATACACAAATTCATCCAACCTGTATTCCAGTTTCTGGAGATCACCAAGCGAAATTGACATTGATGTCTGAATCGTTGCGTAATGATGGACGTATTTGGGTTCCTGCAAAATTAGAAGATGCAAAAGCGATTCGTGAAGGAAAATTAAAACCAACGCAAATTGCGGAAGCAGACAGAGATTATTATTTAGAAAGACGATATCCCGCTTTTGGAAATTTAGTACCTAGAGATATTGCTTCTCGTGCAGCTAAAGAAAGATGTGATGCCGGTTTTGGTGTTAATAAAACAGGAGAAGCGGTTTACCTTGATTTTGCTGCTGCAATCGAAAGATACGGAGTAGATCAAGCTAGATTAAAACATTTGGACGAAAATGATACCGCTTTGGTTATTAAATTAGGAACCGAAGTCGTAGCTAATAAATACGGGAATTTATTCCAGATGTATGAGAAAATTGTAGACGAGAATCCATACGCAACGCCTATGATGATTTATCCTGCAGTGCATTATACTATGGGAGGAACTTGGGTTGATTATAACTTACAAACGACTATTCCTGGATGTTTCTCTATTGGAGAATCTAACTTCTCAGATCATGGGGCCAACAGATTAGGAGCTTCTGCGCTGATGCAAGGTTTGGCTGATGGTTATTTTGTATTACCATACACTATTGGAGATTATTTGGCACCAGATATTAAAATGGGTACCATTTCTACTGATTCGCCTGAGTTTGAGCAAGCAGAGAATAATGTAAAACAACAGATTGTAGCCTTGATGAATAATGGAGGTTCAAAACCAGCAGATTATTTCCATAAGAAATTAGGAAAAATCATGTGGGACAAAGTTGGAATGGCACGAAATGCTGAAGGTTTAACGGAAGCACAAAACGAAATCGCAGCCATCAGAGAAGAATTTTACAAAGAAGTAAAAATTCCTGGAACTGCAGATAGTTTCAATCCAGAGTTGGCCAAAGCACTTCGTATTGCAGATTTCCTTGAATTAGGAGAGTTATTTGCTAAAGACGCATTGCATAGAAACGAATCTTGTGGAGGGCATTTCCGTGAGGAATACCAAACACCAGAAGGAGAAGCACAACGTGATGACGAAAATTTTGCCTACGTTGCAGCATGGGAATACAAAGGAAAACCTAGCGATGCAGTGCTACATAAGGAGCAATTAGTGTTTGATAATGTGAAACTAGTTCAAAGAAGTTATAAATAATTTAGTCAAATGTCTCAGGTCTTAAAGTCAAATGGCACCCTGTCATTCGACTTTCGACTTTCGACTTTATGACTTTCAAACTAAAAATATGAAACTTACATTAAAAATATGGCGTCAGAAAAATGCCGCTGCAGAAGGTAAAATCGTAGAATACCCAATTGACGGAATTGAACCAGATATGTCTTTCCTTGAAATGCTTGACATTTTAAACGATGAATTGATTGTAAAAGGTGAGGACACAGTTGCTTTTGATCATGACTGTCGTGAAGGAATTTGCGGGATGTGTTCGTTATACATCAATGGTGAGGCACACGGACCAGATCGTTTGGTTACGACGTGTCAGTTGCACATGCGTAAATTTAAAGATGGAGATACTATCTTTATTGAGCCATTTAGAGCAAAAGCTTTCCCAGTAATTAAAGATTTAGTAGTAGACAGAGGTGCATTTGACAGAATCCAGCAATCTGGTGGTTTTGTATCTGTAAACACATCTGGAAACACAATCGATGCCAATACAATTCCTATTCCTAAGCATGATGCAGATAGAGCTTTTGATGCTGCAACTTGTATTGGTTGTGGCGCTTGTGTTGCAAGTTGTAAAAATTCATCTGCTATGTTATTTGTTTCTGCAAAAGTGTCTCAATTTGCTTTATTGCCACAAGGTAAAGTTGAAGCTGCTGACCGTGTGCTGAATATGGTTGCTCAAATGGATGCAGAAGGTTTTGGTAACTGTACCAACACTGGAGCATGTGAAGTAGAATGTCCAAAAGGAATTTCTTTAGAGAATATTGCTCGAATGAATAGAGAATATTTATCTGCAAGTTTGAAAGGATAAAACCTCGCAATAGATTTTTAAAAAACGCATTCATTTATTTGGATGCGTTTTTTGTTTTTGGAGGTGCCCTTGTCTCGTCTAAAAAGCCGAAACAAGGTCGGGCTATGCGTTGGAATCTTTTATTCCATTGCATTCCATAAAAGGATTTTCACTACTATCCCTCACCCAAAAGAAAATCCGTTTCCAGTTCCATTTTGTTTAGAAAAAGGTAGTGGATATGTACTTCAATACAAGCTACTTTTTTTACCTTTATAAAAACAAATCATCATGAAAGTAACCTTAATTCAATCGGCTTTAGTTTGGGAAAATCCAGTGGCTAATCGCGAACATTTTGAAAAAAAAATCAATGCTATTCCTCAGGATGTAGATTTGATTGTGCTTCCTGAAATGTTTACGAGTGGTTTTACAATGAATCCCATACCTGTTGCTGAAACCATGCAAGGAGAAACGATTGTATGGTTACAAGCTTTGGCGAAAGCCAGAAACTGTGCAATCACAGGAAGCTTGGTCATACAGGAAAACGGGAATTTTTACAATCGATTGGTCTTCGTATTTCCATCAGGTGAAATTCAATTTTATGATAAAAGGCATTTGTTTACCTTAGCTGGGGAAGACAAAGTGTACACTAGTGGAAACCAAAAAATAGTGATTGACTACTTGGGTTGGAGAATTTGCCCGTTAATTTGCTACGATTTGCGTTTTCCCGCTTTTTCCAGAAATTTCGAGGATTACGACTTATTAATTTATGTGGCAAGTTGGCCAAAAATAAGAACCAATGCATGGGACGCTTTGTTAAAGGCCCGTGCGATAGAAAACATGAGTTATGCAATTGGCGTCAATAGAATTGGGACTGATGCTAATGGTTATGAATACATAGGGCACTCGCAAGCGATCGATTTTCTAGGGAATTATGTTATGGAACCTGTTACAGCCGAAGGTAATTTTTCGGTGCTAGTAGACAAAGAAATTATGTTAGCTACTAGACACAAACTCGGGTTTCTAAACGATAAAGATACATTTGAAATAAATAACTAGGTCCTCTTAGTTTTTCTTTTCGGTTTTCTTTTTTGGTTCGGGAATGTAGGGAAGGCTTAAATCGAATAGCTGATTTACATCCCAATTAGCACGAACATCAATTTCTTTTGAAAAATAAAGGACCTCCTCAGCCTGTCGTTTTTCAAGGTAATTACCTGTGTCCCATTCTTTATTTTTATTGGTATCATAAATAATACGCAGGGTGTAAAGCGCAGGTTCAATTAAATTAAAATCTATCGTGGTGTTATTTTCTGTGTATTCCGAGTTTAGGACGTCTCCTTTGAGGTTAGTAAGTTCGATAATAAGCGGAAATTGTTTTACATTCTGTAACGTTACGGTTAGGTTACCGTAATCGGAAGTGGTTTTGGTTGCTATTTTGTAGTTTAAGGTGTCATTTGTCTGTTCGAAAAAATCAGTTAACGCTCCGGGCAAAATTTCAAAAGTATAATTTTCAGAAGGTTCTTTTTTAAAGTCAAAATATAATTTCTGATTAAACTCATCGTACTCTGTAGTAAATGGCACCGTTGTTTTTGAATTATTAATCAGCTTCATTTTAGAATTTTCGAAACGAATTAAAGGCGTATTGCTCTCTAAGGTAAAGCGTTCTCTAAACTTTAAAGTATTGGTTTGCAAAGCGATAATACTCAGTGTGTCCTTCTTTTGGTCTTTTATTTTAAAACTGAAGTTCGCTTGGTAATTTTCTTTGGCTGCAGCCAAGGTTAGCGAATCTGCTTTAATGGGTTTGTACCAGATTTGCAGGGAATCTTTTTTGGGGAATTTAGTAATGACCGTCGATAGGATTTCAGTGTTGTTTTTCAGGATTATTTTGGGTTTAGAAATACCTGAATTTATTTTGCCTTCATATCCAAGTAATAATCGGTTTCCAGAAGCTTGAATGGGTTTAATAGTTTTAAAAGGAAGTGTTTCCTTGAATATTTCTAATTCGTACACCGTATCGTTAGGAATCGTGATGAAGTCCTTGCTAAATCCAATTTTATCTGTTTTTGGGTTGTATTTATTGTTGCTATTGTAGTCTTTCATGGCTACAAGAAGATACTTTCCAGCTTTTAAATTCTCAAGTCGAAACGTTTTTAAGCTATCTAAGGTATTTGTTACATACCTAGGTACATCTTTGTAAACTATAGAATCTTTAAAACTATCATTTACTTCGTATAGCATTACTGAAACAAAGGATTCTACTTCTCTATCGAAAGCGCTTTTGATGCTGCCGCCAAGGCTTAAAGAGTCAATAAATGCGCCAGTAGAAAACACATATTTGAATTGATTGTATGGGTTTCCTTCATTATTATCTGCGATGCTTTGGCCAAAATTAAAGCTGTAAGTGGTATTTGCTTGTAAAGTATCTTTGATCTTTATGGTAATCGTTTTGCTTGCGGTTGTTGGAAGAATTAAGGGTTCGTTTTTCATTGGTGGTGAAATAATCAATTGCTTGCTCAGGTTTTTTAATTTAACATTTTCATCAAATATTAATTTAATTTCATTGCCCTTAAAGTTAGTACTGAAGTTCTCTGGGAAACTCATTTTCAATACAGGAGCAATAGTATCTTTCAGCCCACCGGTTATTGAGCCCCTTTTGGCGCAACCTACAACTATTAAAAGCAATAATAAGAAAGCGTATTTTAAATTGTTTTTCAACATATCAAATCAAAATTAGAATGTACAAAATAACAATTATAATTAATGTGTTTGCTGTTTTTTATAAAATTATTATGAAGGATTTTGTGCAACTTACCGCATAAGCCTCTTGTTTTATATAGATAATGTTTAAATTTACAGCATTAAACATTCAGAACTATAAATTGTAGTGGTTTTGCATTTTTTAAACTTAAAGTGCCAAAACGTTCAAAACATAAATAATGAGAAAAATAGAACACATAGGGATTGCGGTCAAGGATTTAGAAGTGTCTAATTTAGTATTTGAAAAACTCTTTGGTGCTCCTGCCTATAAGTTTGAAGCAGTTGAAAGTGAAGGTGTAACCACTTCTTTCTTCAGGAATGGGCCTAATAAAATTGAGCTTTTGGCTGCAACCACGCCTGAAAGTCCGATCGCTAAATTTTTAGAGAAAAAAGGAGAAGGAATTCATCACATTGCATTTGATGTTGAGGACATTACAGCAGAGATTACCCGCTTGAAAGAAGAGGGATTTGTTGTCCTTAATGACGTTCCTAAAAAAGGAGCTGATAACAAGTTAGTTGCGTTTTTACATCCTAAAAGCACTAACGGAGTCTTGATAGAATTGTGTCAAGAAATAAAATAATTTCAGATATTTAGAACGAGCAGTATTCTAATTTTCAGGTGTTTTGTGTAAATTAAATAGTTTTAAGAAAAGAATAAGTAAATCTATTTCTAAAAATATTTGGAGCAAACCAAAAATAGTAGTAATATTGCAAACTCTAAACCGGTCCTATAGCTCAGCTGGTTAGAGCACCTGACTCATAATCAGGTGGTCCCTGGTTCGAGCCCAGGTGGGACCACAATAAAAAAAATCTTTCAATTTTTTGAAAGATTTTTTTTGTTTATAACAACTTTAAGTATGTTTTTTGTCTAAAAATGTTCTTTTCTCGAGTGTGTTGTTGGTTTTGTTAAAACTATGTGCTTATTTTACAAGAAATTATATCTTTCTGCAAATTACACTTTAAGAATGATTTTTTTTATTTTATTAATTTTATGAAATTTTTAAAGAGCGTTTTTTTTATTTTAATGATTTTAGTGCTAGGCATTTTTAATGCGTTTGCTGGCAGTGCAAATCCACCTAGCCCCGTAGGAAGAAGAAGGCCGCCTCCGCCCCCTGGATTAGCTATTGATGAGAATATTTTTATACTGGTGTTGATTGCTTTGTTTATGGGAATTTACATCATTTACAGTTTTGAACTAAAACAAAAAACTCCAATGTAAAGTTGGAGTTTTTTTTTGGGTAGTAGGTGCTTGTTATTTGTTAGCGTACAATCGGGAAACATATTTACCGATAACGTCAAATTCAAGGTTTATTTTTGTGCCTACTTCAAAGTTCTTGAAATTAGTATGTTCGTAAGTATAGGGAATAATAGCTACGCTAAATTCATTTTTCTTGGAGTTTACGACGGTTAAGCTCACCCCATTTACGGTTATTGAGCCCTTTTCAATTGTTATGTTGTGCAGGTTTTCGTCGTATTCAAAGGTATAAAGCCAGCTTCCATTTGTTTCCGCTGCTGTTGTGCAAGTGCCAATTTGATCCACGTGGCCTTGAACGATATGTCCGTCAAGTCGATCGCCTAGTTTCATGGCTCTTTCCAGATTGACTAAGTCTCCAATTTTCCAATTTATTAAGTTTGTTTTTTTTATGGTTTCATCAATCGCCGTTACAGTGTAGGAGTTGTCTGTTAGGGCGACAACCGTAAGGCACACGCCATTATGAGCGACACTTTGGTCAATTTTTAGCTCAGCGGTTATAGATGAATTAATCGTGATGTGCAGATTGCTGTTCTCTTTTTTTATTTCTTGGATGGTTCCAAGGGTTTCTATGATTCCTGTAAACATTTCTTGTTTTATTTTACTAAATTTGCACTTCAAAATTAGCAATAAATAACGGTATGTCATGATGAAAAAAGCAGAAAATATAATCGTAGGAATTTCTATTGGAGATTTAAACGGTATTGGAAGCGAAGTTGTTTTAAAAACATTTGAGGATGCTCGTATGTTAGAGTTGTGTACGCCTGTAATTTTTGCAAACGTTAAGCTGTTGTCCTTTGTGAAAAAAAGTTTTCAATCGACCTCTTTACTGCATGGTATTGATAGATTAGATCAAATTGTTCCAGGGAAGATAAATGTTTTAAATCTGTGGAGAGAAGGATTGGATTTGAATCTTGGTAAAAGCGATCCAAAAGCTGGGGAGTATGCTATAAAATCATTTGTAGCTGCAACTAAAGCGCTGAAAGAAGGACTTGTTGATGTGTTAGTAACGGCACCCATAAATAAATACAATATTCAATCAGACGAATTTAAGTTTCCAGGACATACGGATTATTTGGATCAAGAACTAGAAGGTAATGCTCTTATGTTGATGGTTCAGGATACGTTAAGGGTAGGATTGTTGACGGATCATATTCCTTTAAGCGAAGTGGCCTCTCATCTTACGGAGGAATTGATTAGAAAAAAGATTGAAACCATTAAACAATCATTGATTCAGGATTTCAGTATAAATAAACCTAAAATTGCAGTGTTAGGCTTAAACCCTCATTGCGGCGATGGCGGCGTCATTGGTACGGAGGATGATTTGATACTTAAACCTGCTTTAAAAAAAATATTTGATAAAGGAACTTTAGTTTTTGGGCCTTTTGCCGCAGATGGTTTTTTTGGGAGTAACCAATACGAAAAATACGACGCCGTGATAGCAACGTACCACGACCAAGGGTTGATTCCTTTTAAGACATTATCTTTTGGTAAAGGGGTAAATTATACTGCTGGTTTAAGCAAGGTTAGAACGTCGCCGGATCACGGTACGGCCTATGATATAGCGGGTAAGGGAATAGCTGATTTTAACTCGTTTAAAGAAGCGGTATATCTAGCAATAGATATTTATCATTCACGTAATCAACATGCCGAAATCAGTAAAAAACCACTGAAAACAAAAGAAAAGCAGTTGTGAACAAAAAAAAGTGAATAACATTATTAGATTTGCAATAATTTTATATCTTTGCACTCCCGAAGTTTAGGGGCAAATTGTTGTTGAAATGAAGAACACAAAAGAATATTTAATTCCTTTCATAGGATTAAAGCTAGGGAAACATCATTTTGAATATCAAGTCAGTAATGCGTTCTTTGAAATCTTTGATTATAATGAATATCAAGATTCAAAAATCAAAGTAAATGTAGTTTTAGAGAAAAAATGTACGCTGTTAGAATTGAGTTTTAAACATAAAGGTGTTGTAAATGTACCTTGTGATCTCACAAGCGAAGATTTTGATTTGCCAATTAAAGGTGAAATGAAGTTAATCGTTCGTTTTGGAGAGGAATTTAACAATGAAAATGAGGAGTTGTTGATTCTGCCACATGGTGAATTTGAGATGGATGTTGCGCAATATATTTATGAAATGATTGTATTGTCAGTTCCTCTAAGACGCGTTCATCCGGGCATAAAAGACGGAAGTTTAAAAACGGAAGCCCTGACTAAGCTCAATGAGCTAATAGTAAAGGAAGAAAAAGAAGAGAATAAAGAAGAAGAAAATATAGACCCACGTTGGGACAAATTAAAGCAACTATTAACGGATAAATAATATAGTAAAATGGCGCATCCTAAGAGAAAAATCTCCAAAACAAGAAGAGATAAAAGAAGAACACATTACAAAGCAACTGTAGCACAAATCGCTACTTGTCCTATCACTGGAGAAGCGCATTTATACCACAGAGCGTATTGGCATGAAGGTAAAATGTACTACAGAGGGCAAGTTGTTATAGATAAATCTGTAGCTGTTGCTTAATACATTTTGGAAATGATATTCGAACTCTCACATCGTGAGAGTTTTTTTGTTGTTTGTAATTTTCGTTAAATAAGAAGTTCCAAATCAAAGAGAATGGAATTTTTTTTGTAATTTTCAAGTCTTTTAAAAAATTTCAAATGGCAACATTTGACTAGAAATAAATGCATACAATGAATACAATCACAGCCGCAATAACCGCTGTTGGAGCCTATGTTCCCGACTTTGTGCTAACGAACAAAGCTCTTGAAACTATGGTGGATACCAATGACGAATGGATTACCTCTCGCACAGGAATTAAAGAAAGAAGGATTCTCAAAGATGAGGATAAAGGAACTTCTTTTTTGGCTGTAAAAGCTGCGCAAGATTTATTGGCTAAAGCCAATATTGATCCTTTGGAAATAGATTTATTGATAATGGCAACTGCAACACCAGATATGCCAGTAGCGGCAACGGGCGTATATGTGGCCACACAAATTGGAGCCACAAATGCTTTTGCATATGATTTGCAGGCAGCTTGTTCCAGCTTCTTATTTGGCATGTCAACAGCAGCAGCTTACATCGAATCAGGAAGATATAAAAAAGTGCTATTGATAGGCGCAGATAAAATGTCCTCTATCGTAGATTATACGGATCGTTCGACCTGCATTATTTTTGGGGATGGTGCCGGTGCAGTATTATTTGAACCTAATTATGAAGGATTAGGGTTGCAAGATGAATACCTTCGTAGTGATGGAATAGGCAGAGATTTTTTGAAAATTGATGCAGGTGGTTCTCTTAATCCAACGACTCTTCAAACGGTAAAAGATAATAAACACAATATTATCCAAGATGGGAAAACTGTTTTTAAGTATGCGGTTACTAATATGGCGGATTCAAGCGAATTAATTCTCAAAAGAAATAATTTGACCAATGAAGATGTAGATTGGTTAGTTCCTCATCAGGCCAATAAACGTATTATTGATGCTACGGCCAACAGAATGAACCTCGAAGATTCTAAGGTGCTAATGAATATAGAAAAATACGGAAACACGACTTCGGCTACTTTGCCATTAGTGCTAAGTGATTTTGAACATTTATTCAAAAAAGGTGATGTTATAATTTTGGCTGCTTTTGGAGGTGGATTCACTTGGGGATCTATTTATCTAAAATGGGCATACGACAAAAAATAAATTTAAACTAAAAACAAATAATTATGGATTTAAAAGAAATTCAAAATCTAATCAAGTTTGTAGCAAATTCAGGAGTTGCAGAAGTTAAGTTGGAAATGGATGATGTCAAAATCACTATCAGAACAACTTTGGAAGGAAATGTAACAGAGACCACTTATGTGCAACAAATGCCTGCTCAAGCTGCACCTCAGCAAGTAGCAGCTGCACCACAAATGGCACCTGTAGCCTCTGTCCCTGAGGCTCCAGTAGTTGAAAATTCGCATTATATCACTATAAAATCTCCAATTATTGGAACTTTTTATAGAAAACCATCTCCAGATAAACCAATGTTTGTGGAAGTAGGTAAAACTATTTCTAAAGGGGATGTTCTTTGTGTAATCGAAGCGATGAAATTATTTAACGAAATCGAATCTGAAATTTCTGGTAAAATTGTAAAAATTTTAGTGGACGATATGTCACCAGTTGAATTTGACCAACCATTATTCCTAGTAGATCCATCATAATATTTTTAAATTCCAATAGCCAAAATTTCAGTTCTAAATTGAATTTTGGCTATTGGAATTTTAAATTTAAAATATAAAAGAAGATGTTTAAAAAAATATTAATTGCAAATAGAGGGGAAATTGCGTTACGCGTAATTAGAACTTGCAAGGAGATGGGTATTAAAACGGTAGCCGTTTATTCTACTGCTGATGCTGAAAGTTTACATGTAAAGTTTGCTGACGAAGCAGTTTGTATTGGGCCGCCTCCAAGCAACTTGTCCTATTTAAAGATGTCAAACATAATTGCAGCTGCTGAAATTACAAATGCAGATGCAATACATCCGGGGTATGGATTCCTTTCTGAAAATTCGAAGTTTTCAAAAATTTGTCAAGAACATGGTATCAAATTCATTGGAGCTTCTCCTGAGATGATTGATAGAATGGGAGACAAAGCCTCTGCAAAATCGACAATGATTGAAGCAGGTGTTCCTTGTGTACCAGGTTCAGTGGGAATTTTAGAATCGTATGACCAGGCCTTGCAATTATCAAGAGATTTTGGTTATCCAGTAATGCTTAAAGCTACTGCTGGTGGTGGTGGAAAAGGAATGCGTGCCGTTTGGAAAGAGGAAGATTTATTAAAAGCCTGGGAAGGTGCACGTCAAGAATCTGCAGCTGCTTTTGGTAATGACGGAATGTACTTGGAAAAATTAATTGAAGAGCCTCGCCACATTGAAATTCAGGTTATAGGCGATTCTTATGGAAAAGCATGTCACCTTTCTGAGCGAGACTGTTCCGTGCAGAGGCGTCACCAAAAATTGACTGAAGAAACACCTTCGCCATTTATGACCGATAAATTGCGGGCTGAAATGGGTGCTGCAGCTGTAAAAGCAGCAGAATATATCAAGTATGAAGGTGCAGGAACGGTTGAGTTCTTAGTAGATAAACATCGTAATTTCTACTTTATGGAGATGAATACTCGTATTCAAGTAGAGCACCCTATTACAGAACAAGTTATTGATTATGATTTAATTCGTGAACAAATTCTTGTTGCTGCTGGCGTAGCGATATCAGGAAAGAATTACCTACCACAATTGCATGCGATAGAATGCCGTATCAATGCGGAAGATCCTTATAATGATTTTCGTCCATCTCCAGGGAAAATCACTACGCTTCACATGCCAGGAGGGCACGGTGTTCGTTTAGATACGCACGTGTATTCAGGATATACGATTCCTCCTAATTATGATTCTATGATTGCTAAATTGATTACAACTGCGCAAACTCGTGAGGAAGCAATTAGCAAAATGAGAAGAGCTTTAGATGAATTTGTTATCGAGGGGATCAAAACAACTATTCCTTTTCACAGACAGCTAATGGATGATCCGCGTTATATTGCGGGTGATTATACAACTGCATTTATGGATACTTTCAAAATGAATGATCCAGAATAAATAAACTAAACTTATATTTTTAAAACCTTGCAGCGATGCAAGGTTTTTTTTTGGATCGAATTTTTTCAGAACAAGCAGCAAGGTGTGTAAATAATACACAGGGTACTCACAAAATTCCCCAATTGCCCCGTTTACAAAGTTTGGATATTTTCATAAAATATTGTTTTTAAGTCATTTACGAAGATGCTGGGTTGTGTTGTAAAAGTGGTACGATTATTCTATTACCATTAACAACAATAACAAATGAACAATCTATAAAACATACATTATGAAAAAGTTAATCTTATCCGCAGCCATTATTTTAGGAAGTGTATCTACTTACGCAATCACAGTACCCACTACAGTTGGAGTAGTACAAACAACTACCATTCAAGAAGAATATATTGAAGTTAAATTAGAGGAAGTTCCTGCGGCAATTATGGAGGCATTAAAAGGAGCCTATCCAAATGCAATTTTAGACAAAGCGTACGTCAATGCAGCCAAAGAGTATAAATTAGAAGTTACCATTGATGGAAAAAAAGGGAATTTGTTTGCCGATGAGAGCGGGAAATGGATTCAGAAATAAGCAATAAAAAATAACAATAAAACAAATATTATGAAAAAGTTAATCTTATCAGCAGCAATCGTTTTAGGAAGTATGTCAACTTATGCAGCAATAGTTCCAAATACAATCCAAGTAGTTAAAACAGCAACTACTCAAGAAGAATATACCGAAGTTAAATTAGAGGAAGTTCCAGTAGCGATTATGGATGCGTTGAAAGGGTCCTATCCTAATGCAATTTTAGATAAAGCCTACATCAATGCAAAAAAAGAATATAAACTGGATGTCACAATAGGCGACAAGAAAGGCAATATTTTTGCTGATGAAAGCGGGAAATGGATTCAAAAATAGATTTTAAAATAATACCATAGTAAAATACAAGCACCATGAAAAAATTAATTTTATCAGCAGCCCTAATTTTGGGAAGTTTATCTACGTATGCGGTAACAGTTCCATTGCAAAATACACAAAATCAATCGGTACCTGTTCAAGAACGATATGTTGAAGTAGAGACTGTTCCTGATGCTGTGAAAGCAGCTCTTGAAACGGCCCATCCAGGAGCAATTTTAGGAAAAGCATACATTAATGAAAAGAAAGAATACAAATTAGAGATTACAGTTGGAGACCAGAAAGCTACTGTTTACGCGGATGCTGAAGGGAACTGGATAAATAAATAATTGGGGAATTTTTTTATTTTTTAAAAAGAGGGATTGTTTTTGACAATCTCTCTTTTTTTTGCAAAAAATTAGGAGAATATAATTTAAATAATTTTATTTTAGCATTAAAGTTAAAATGTGATGGCTAAAATTTTATTGATTGAGGATGACGTGGCATTTTGTAAGTTATTAGAAAAATTTCTAATAAAAAAAACCTTTGACGTTACCACGGCATTTTCTGCTGCGGAAGCAAAATCTAACCTAAAAAGTACTGAATTTGATCTCATTATTACAGATTTAAGACTTCCTGATTACGACGGAATTACACTGATGTCCGAAATCAAAATGACTCACCCTACTATCCCTATACTTTTAATGACAGGGTATGCTGATGTGAGTACAGCCGTTAAAGCTATAAAAAACGGTGCGGCAGATTATATATCAAAACCTTTTAACCCAGAAGAAGTCTTACTGGTTATTAATAATGCTTTACAAATAGCGGATGATAAAGGACCACTTAAAACGAGCTCCATTGTAAAAAGCGAAAAGAAAGGGGTTAAAATCAATCCAAATAAATTTGTAAAAGGTATCTCTAAAGCTTCTCTAAAGCTTGCGGAACACATCCAATTAGTCAGTCCAACTACTATGTCTGTTTTGATTATTGGTGAAAGTGGGACCGGAAAAGAAGTCATCGCTAAAAGCATTCACGAAAATAGTTCCAGAAAAAATACTAATTTCATTGCGGTTGACTGTGGTTCGATTCCAAAATAATTGGCTGCAAGTGAGTTCTTTGGTCATATAAAAGGTTCTTTTACAGGAGCGATACAAGATAAAATTGGTTTCTTTGAAGCAGCTAATGGAGGAACTATTTTTCTGGATGAAATAGGCAATCTCTCTTATGAGAATCAAATCCAGCTTTTACGTGCCCTGCAAGAAAGAAAAATCAAACCCGTTGGTAGTAATAAAGAAATAGAGGTAGATATCCGGATTATTACCGCAACAAATGAAGATTTGCGGGAAGCAGTTAAAAAAGGTGATTTTAGGGAAGATCTATACCATAGAATTAATGAATTCTCCATTCATTCTCCATCATTAGTGGAAAGAGAAGAGGATTTGATGCTCTTTTCCGATTTTTTTCTGGAAAAATCAAATTTGGAATTGGATAAAAATATTATCGGATTTTCTCCTGAAGTGATGGCTATTTTTCAAAATTACAAATGGCCTGGAAACCTTAGGGAACTTCAAAACTGTATCAAAAGAGCCACGTTATTGTCACAAGGGGATTTCATTGAAAAAGCAGTATTACCCGTAGAGTTTTTTCTAAATGAAGAGAAAAAAACTACGGTATTTTCGTTATCGGAAAATGAAAAAGAAACAATCTTAGAGACTTTACATAAAACCAATAACAATAAAACGGAGGCTGCAAAATTGCTCAAAATCAACCGAAAAACTTTGTATAATAAATTAAAATTATATGGTATTAGTTAATTTATTTCCTTTTCCAACCGTATAAAAAGAACTGCTATTTTATTTTTTATCTCTCGAACTGCACCATTGATTTCTGGTGACTCCATGTCTTTTAGTTCTAATTGATCTAAAATATTGCTGACATCGAAAGCTTCTATTTGCTTAAACATCGGATTCATTTTATGAGCAATATTTTTAACTTGGATATAATTGTTATTTAACGTGGCTTGCTCTAACAACTCTAAATTCTCTCTTGAGCTAGTCATAAATACTTTTAAAACTTCTTTTAAAGCTTCCTTTTCATTTGGTAAAAATGCTTTTAGTGCTTTTAGTGAATACAGTTTATCGCCATTTTTAGAATTTTTATTTTTAGATGGAATGATAGGAATCTCGCTCTTGTTAAAAATGGCGTTTATAGTTTTTAGCATGACTTTTGGTGAAAAGGGTTTTCGGATAACGGTTGCGAATCCTGCTTTTTTATAGTCTTCTAAACTTAAATCCTGTCGTCCGGTTACTGCAATTACTGCTTGGTTCTTATAATTTAATTTAAGTGTGTTTTGTAATTCTTTTATAAAGATGAAACCGTCCATATCGGGCATTTGAATATCAGTAATAACGAAGTCAAAGGCATTATTTTCTATCCAAATAAGTGCTTCAGGGGCATTGTTAAATGGGAAAACACTATAATGATGCTGTCTTAGGACTTCAGTTGTTAGCTGTAACAAACTTTGATCATCATCAATAATAATGGCAATGAGCTTCTTTTTTGAGGTATCAAAAAGAGGATTTTTCTCTAATAAGGTGTTGTCATGGCACAATGGAATTTGGATTTCAAAAATACTTCCTTTTCCCAATGCACTTTTTACTCTTAACGATCCGCCTAGGATTGTTGTCATTTTTTTGGATATGGTAAGTCCTAAGCCAGTTCCACCGTATTTTTTTTCTATCTTATCATCAGCTTGTGTAAATTCTTCAAAAATCATTTGCTGATTTTTTTCTGCAATACCAATTCCTGAATCTTCAATTTGGATAGTTATTGTATTGGTTTCAAAATTTGCTTTGGCTTCAACTTTTATGAATCCTTTTTCCGTGAATTTAAATGCATTTCCTATGATATTAGATAAAATTTGTCTCAGTCGAAAAGGATCACCAACAATTCTTTGCTGCAAAGCTGGGTCTATATCAAGGAGTAGCTGTATTGGTTTTTGCGGATAAACGGATTGAATGCTGTTGCCGACTTCATTTATAATATCAGGTAAAGAAAAAGGAATTTTTTCAATGGTAATTTTACCTGCTTCAATTTGAGTAAAATCCAACAAGTCTTGTACCAGCTTGGAGATATAATCGGAGGATCCCTGGATGTTTTTAGTAAAATACAGTTGCTTGGTGTTTAAATCTGAATTGCTTAGCAGTTCTGTGTAGCCAATAATAGTGCTTAATGGTGTTTTTAAATCATGGCTTACTGTCGAAATAAGTTGTTCCCTGCTAGTTAGTAATTTTCTAGCTTTCAAACTAGCAGCCTCTAATTGTTTCTTGTATGATTGCGTTTTAGAAAAGTCATTCAAAATTAAAATCAGAAAAAACAATGTCAGTAGTAATCCAATTATCGCTGCGGTAGTAACAATTTGATTGGTTTTTTTTAAAGATTCTTCTCGTCCTAAATAGTTCTGGGTTGTGTTTAAAATAATTTCTCTCTCTATAATTCCAAGGACTTTCCTCAATTGATCCGAGATTGAAAGTTCATTTTGAAGTAATTTATTTTCTTCAAGATTCAATAACTTTTTCTTATTTGCAGTCTCTTTTTGTACTTGATTCAGCAAGATTTTTGAAACCGATAAAATAGAATCAGAGGATTTTTTACTTAATGTGTTAGTGCTGTCGTCCGGGATATTTTGATTTAAATAGGCAACATATTTCTGGAGTACGTTCCGCTCATAATTGCCCATCATTGCAGGGCTTTTTACAAAGTCTTCTAATTGAAGTTTCCGCATTGAAGACTCCATTTTAGTTAAATCGGAGATGGCATTGCTGACTGCGGCTTCATCTTCGGTTTTATTTTTTATAGCTTTAAGTTGCTGAATATTCTGAATTTTTTTGGATAATAAAACCTGTACGCTATCCAGTAATTTGATTTGGTATGGAGTAGAAACTACTGCTTTCAAGGAATCAATGTTAACTTTCAGTATTATAGTCTTTGCTACATAATCTTTGAAATATTTTTCAGATTCTGACTGAATGGCGATTCGGGCCATGCTTTCCGTTTCGTACAAATCGGACAATACATTACTTACCTTCAGAATAGAACTGTTTTTCTCCGTAAATCGGTTTTCGTTTTTAGAAAAGCTTTTGTTTTCAGAATATAAAAACCAAGCGACACTTCCAAAAAGAAGCACCAGAACTAGGTAGCTTATGAAAACTTTTATCGGAATGTAACTTTTTTTATTTTCCATGTTTCAAAGATAAAAATAAGAGTAGGCTTTAAAGTTAAGATATTCAAAAAAGTGTTATTTCTACAAAAAAACCGCACTAGAAAGTGCGGTTTAAAGTTTTCGTAAAACAGCTGTTACAAGGTCTCTTTCAGCCATTTGAAAAATTCACCTTGCCAAACTTGAGCGTTTTGTGGTTTTAACACCCAGTGATTTTCTTCTGGAAAATACAAAAATCGGCTTTTTAAGCCACGCAATTGAGCTGCTTGGAAAGCTTCTTGTCCTTGTCCTATTGGCACCCGAAAATCTTTGCCGCCTTGTATAATTAAAATAGGTTTATTCCATTTTTCCACTAAAGTCATTGGATTGAATGTCGTGTATGTTTTTTGAGCTACAGCATTGTCTTTTTCCCAATATGCTCCACCAAAATCCCAGTTGCTAAAGAAAACTTCTTCGGTTGTCCCAAACATACTTTGAGTATTAAATACGCCATCATGGGCAATAAAGGTTTTGAAACGGTTGTTGTGAATTCCGGCTAGATAGAAAACAGAATATCCACCGTAACTAGCGCCTATGCAGCCCAAACGACTTGTGTCAACATATTTTTCTTTCGCCACTGCATCAATTGCTGAAAGGTAATCATCCATTACTTGTCCGCCCCAGTCTTTGCTAATTTGCTCGTTCCATTCCACACCATGACCTGGCATTCCGCGACGGTTTGGAGCTACAACAATATACCCATTAGCGGCCATCAATTGTAAATTCCATCGGTAGGAATAAAATTGTGTTAAGGCAGATTGTGGTCCACCTTGACAATATAAAAGGGTTGGATATTTTTTTGTAGCATCAAAATTTGGCGGAAGAACCACCCAAACCAACATTTTTTTACCGTCGGTTGTCGTTACGTAGCGTTTTTCTGTTTTGCTTAATGCCAAAGAATTATACGTTGCAGTGTTGACATTAGAAAGTTGTTTCCAAGAATTTTTCTTTAGATCATAAGAAAAAATTTCCGCCGCATGATTCATGTCGGTTTTCGTTACAATGATGTTATTATCTGAAAAACCAACTAAATCATTAACGTCAAAATCGCCAGTAGTGATTTGGCTAACAGTGATCATAATTTTAGTTACACCTGGGAAATTAACTTCAAATAACTGTTTTGTACCCTCAATTGGCGCTACAAAATATACTTTTTTTCCATCAGCGCTCCACATAAAATTATCTACGGTTCCGTCCCAATTAGCCGTTAAATTCATCTTTATTCCTTTGAAACTCACCATCAGGTCGTTTTTGTCCGCTTCGAAACCGTCGCGTTTCATTTGCAACCAAGTCAAATTCCCTGTTGGAGAAAATTGTGGAGCAGTGTCATATCCTAAGTTTTCCTCGGTTCTATTGATGGTTTTCCCAGTTTCCAGATTGTATTCGAAGATATTGGTGTTTGTAGAAACTGCATAATCGGTTCCTGCTTTTTTCTTGCTTACATAAAGGATACTCTTGCTGTCTGGTGTCCAAATATAATCTTCGTCTCCACCAAACGGTTTTTGTGGACTGTCAAAATTTTCTCCCTTTAGAATGTCAATTCCCACGGCAGCGTCTTTGTTTTCTTTGTAAAAAACATGATTGAATTTCCCTTCATTCCAAGTGTCCCAATGGCGGTAATTCAATCCATCATAGATTTGAACATCTGATTTATCTAGTTCTGGATAGAAATCTTTTCCTAAAACTTTTTCTATTTTCACCTCTTCATTGTAAACAAGATATTTCCCGTCAGGTGAAGTGTTTTTATCCTTGAGTAGGTCTTTAGTATCTTTTACCTCGGTTGGGTTGCCTCCAATTACAGGTAAAGCGTAAAACTTAGTTTCTGATTTATTTGCCGCAACAGATGGGGTGGTTACTTTATAAACTACATTTTTTCCATCCTTTGAAATGCCTAATGGAGTCACTCTTCCTAGTTTCCAAAGCAGCTCTGGTGTCATTACATTTTGTGCCATAGCGGTTAAACTCATCATTAATAAGGGTATAAATAGTATTTTTTTCATTTTAGTAATTGATTTTTTACGAGCGATAAAATTAACCAATTTAATCTAATGTTTTTTTGTTTTTAACACTTGCTTTGTAGCCCCGATAGCAGTGAAAATCCTTTTATTTTTTTCTTTAAAAAATAAAAGATTGCAACGGATAGCGGGATTAGCTCCAAAAAATTATTATTTTTATGAAAAATATTTGAATATGAATTTGAGCTATTGGGAGTTGAAAAACTGGTTTACGGATGTAGATTATACTATCGTAGGAAGCGGAATTGTTGGTCTACACGCTGCGTTACGCTTGCGCGAAAGATTCCCGGACAGCAAAATCCTAGTCTTGGAAAAAGGAATGTTGCCACAAGGTGCGAGTACTAAAAATGCCGGATTCGCTTGTTTTGGAAGTCTGTCGGAAATTATGGATGACTTAAAATCCCATGCGGAGGAGGAAGTGGTTAATCTGGTTCAGAAACGATGGAAAGGTTTTCAATTGCTGCGGAAAAAGCTTGGTGATGACAGTATAGATTTTAAGCCGTATGGCGGATATGAGTTATTTTTAAAAGATGATGAAAGTAGTTACGAAGATTGTCTTCGAAAATTACCCTTTATCAATGAAATTTTAAGACCCCTTTTCAAAGCGGCTGTTTTTGCTAAGGAAATCGATCGTTTTGGATTCAACGGAGTACAAGAATATTTAGTTTTCAATCCATTTGAAGCCCAGATTGATACTGGAAATATGATGCAGGCGTTGTTAAAACAAGCAGTTGCTGAAAATATTTTAATTTTAAACCAACAAGCAGTTACCTCTTATTTAGATAAAGGCAATAGTGTTGAAGTCGCGCTGGGGGATTTTAGTTACACTTCCAAGAAAATACTTTTTGCGACGAATGGCTTTGCAAATGAATTAACTAATGGTGCAGTTAAGCCAGCAAGAGCGCAGGTTTTAATCACAGAGCCCATTAAAAATTTAGATATACGTGGAACATTTCATTTGGATCGAGGGTATTATTATTTTAGAAATATTGGGGATCGGATTTTATTGGGTGGAGGAAGAAACCTAGATTTTGAGACGGAAAACACGACCGCATTTGGACAAACAGAAATCGTCCAAAAAAAATTGGAACAGTTATTAAAAGAAGTAATTTTGCCGAATCAGGATTTCCAAATTGCACACCGTTGGAGTGGAATCATGGGTATTGGCAACAGTAAAAACCCCATTGTTTCACAACTATCTGATACGGTATATTGTGGTGTGCGATTGGGTGGAATGGGCGTGGCAATAGGTAGTTTAATTGGAACAGAATTAGCAGATTTAGTATAATGGCAACAAAAATAACAGCAAAAAAATCAAGACAACCCGTTAAAAAAGAACCTACTTCTTTTATGAGTAAACTAACCCGTTTTTTATTCAAAGTCTTGTTATGGTTCTTTGGACTTTCTTTATTTTTTGTCGTGTTTTTTAAATTTGTTCCAGTTTTGTTTACGCCATTAATGGTGATTCGGGCAATTGAAAATAAGGTTGCGGGAAAAGAAGTTTTTTTTAGCCACGACTGGGAACCAATTGAAAATATTTCCATGAACCTTCAAAAAGCCGTAATCGCCAGTGAAGATGGGACTTTCTTGAAGCACAATGGCTTTGATTTTATTGCGATGCAAAAAGCGTACAAAAGCAACGAACGTGGGCGAAGAATAAAAGGAGGAAGTACCATATCGCAACAAACCGCTAAGAATGTATTTCTTTGGCAAGGCCGAAGCTATTTGAGAAAAGGTCTTGAGGCTTATTTCACTGTTTTGATCGAAATCATTTGGGGTAAAGAACGTATTATGGAAGTGTACTTGAACAGTATCGAAATGGGAAATGGGGTGTATGGAGCGCAAGCGGCTGCAGAACATTGGTATCGCAAAGGAGCTTCCAGTTTAACACCGATGCAGGCAGCAGGAATTGCAGCAATTTTACCCAATCCACGAAAATATGCGGCAACTAGTTCTTCCTCCTACATCAACCGACGAAAAGATAAAATTGTTCGTGTAATGCGTCAAGTTGGTAAAATTGAATATTAAAACGTATTAAAAACTGCCATTTATGGTAACTCCTCTAGCTTTAAAACAAGAAGAAAAACTGTCGTAAGAGATTGTAATTCTCGCATTATTTTATAGTACTACTTGTTATTTAATTGGGTGGTATTTTGTCATGATTTTTCGGAACTGAAAGTTGCTACAGCGGAGTTTCTTTTCGTGTAGCAATAGAATGAAGAGAAGTAGTCGGTAATAAGTTTCAGTATTTAGCAAAATACAGGTTAATATAGTATAATAATCCTTTTGAGAAATATCAAATGCCAATAGCAAACATACCCGAGATTTATAGTCAAGACCAGGAAGTTAGTGGTGATCTATTGGTTTATGATTTTAAAATGACCAATGATGTTGTAAAAAGCAAGGTCAATTTAAGTATGAACATGTTTAGTTTTTTGCAGGTGGGTAAAAAACAGGTTCACTTTGCGGATACGTCAATTGCTGTAAATAGTAAACAGTCTTTGCTTCTTAAAAAAGGAAATTGGCTTTGGACCGAATTATTGGACACGGAAGCTATTTATTACTGCAAGCTCTTCTTTTTTTCCGAGGAAAAGCTGATTGAATTTCTACAAAAACACACTAAAAGTGGTTCTCCTCATCGAGACGAAATTCCTTATTTCGTAATTGAAAATGATGACTACATCATAACTTTCTTAAATTCTCTATCGGTTTTAAATACGGCACCCTCTGATTATACAGAACAGTTGCTTCTCGTAAAATTTGAAGAAATTATGCTGTATCTATTATACAAATATGAACAAAAATTCGAATTCTATTTGTATTCCTTAATCTCCAAAGAAGTTTCTCCCTTTAAAAAAGTGGTGGAAAGCAATGTGCATTCGAACCTAAAACTGGAAGAAATTGCTTTTTTGTGCAACATGAGTTTGTCTACTTTCAAACGTCATTTTACTTTAGAATACAATGAGGCGCCAGGCAAATGGCTGCAAGATAAGCGCTTGCAAAGAGCGAAAGACTTGTTGCATGAAGGACTACTTAAGCCCTCCGATATTTATTTGGAGGTAGGTTATAATAATCTCTCCAACTTTAGTATCGCTTTTAAAAACAAGTTCGGAATTAGTCCAAAGGAAATTTATTAAAATCATTTAAAATCATAAAAATCTAATAAACAAGAATTTATATCTATTTTTATTGCCGTGTCGCGATTTTAAAATAAAAATTGAGCTTTTTTCATAAGTTTTTGAACCGTATCAATAACCTGTTACGCTTACCTCCACCGTACATTTGTAGTGTAATTAAAACAAAGCGTTTTTAAAAAAATAATTACACCTAGATAATTTAAATACTAAAAAATGGCAAATGTAACTAAACCTGTTTTCAAAGAAAGATATGATAATTTTATTGACGGTAAATTTGTTGCTCCAGTAAAAGGGCAGTATTTTGACAATCCTTCTCCAGTTGATGGAAAAGTGTTTACTCAAGCTGCTCGTTCAACTCAAGAAGATATCGACCTTGCTTTGGATGCAGCGCATAAAGCGTTTCCTTCTTGGAGTACCACTTCAGTAACAGAGCGTAGCAATATGTTGTTAAAAATTGCGCAAGTAATGGAAGATAATCTCGAATACTTAGCGACTTTAGAAACTATAGATAACGGTAAACCAATCCGTGAAGCACGTGCGGCTGATATCCCTTATTGTATTGATCACTTTCGCTATTTTGCAGGTGTTATCCGTGCAGACGAAGGAAGCGTTTCAGAGCATGATAAAAATACCTTAAGTATCGTTTTGCATGAACCTATCGGTGTTGTAGGTGAAATTATTCCTTGGAATTTTCCAATGTTAATGTTGGCTTGGAAAATTGCTCCAGCTTTAGCAGCAGGTTGTACTGCAGTTGTTAAACCGGCGGAACAAACTCCTACAAGTGTAATGATGTTGATGGAATTGATAGGTGATATTTTACCTGCAGGAGTCTTAAACATTGTAACTGGTTTTGGTTCAGAAGCAGGTCAAGCTTTAGCGACTTCAAAACGTATTGCTAAACTTTCATTTACTGGATCTACTGAAACAGGTCGTAAAGTGTATCATAATGCAGCCGAAAATATTATTCCAGTAACTATGGAATTAGGTGGAAAATCTCCAAATATTTTTTTCCCATCTGTAGCCGCTCAAGATGATCAGTTCTTTAGTAAAGCGATTGAAGGCGCATTAATGTTTGCCTTAAACCAAGGAGAAATTTGTACGACTCCCTCCCGTATTTTAGTTCACGAAAGTATTGCTGATCTTTTCATTGAAAGAATGCAAGCGCGTTTAAAACTAATTAAAGCAGGAAATCCACTAGATCCAGAAACAATGATCGGATCTCAAGTTTCAAAAGCACAATGCGATAAAATCGTCAACTATATCAACATTGGTAAAGAAGAAGGTGCAGTTGTATTAGCTGGAGGAGAAGCGGGTAATTATGAAGGTGATCTTGCTGGAGGATACTATGTACAACCAACAGTATTAAAAGGAACAAACAACATGCGTGTATTCCAAGAAGAAATTTTTGGACCAGTTGTAGCTTTGACAACATTTAAAACTACCGAAGAGGCAATTGCAATCGCAAACGACACTCCTTACGGCTTAGGTGCAGGTGTTTGGTCTCGTGATGCGCACGAATTATTCCAAGTTCCACGTGCTATTCAAGCGGGTAGAGTTTGGGTAAACCAATACAATACCTATCCTGCGCACGCTCCGTTTGGTGGAGTTAAAGAATCCGGATTTGGTCGTGAAAACCACAAAATGGCTTTAGATCATTACCGTGTTGTGAAAAACATGTTGATCTCTTACGATAAAGAGCCAGTTGGATTCTTTTAAGTAAAGGCACTGTTTACTGCACAAACAAAAAGGCTGTCTCTATTTATTCTGAGACAGCCTTTTTTGATTTATCTGATCAAAATAGCTCCATCAAAGTACTGCTCATGCAGAGGTTCTTAAGTCATTAACTTAAATAAAAAAACCGTAAATCTTTACTAATTAGATTTACGGTTTTATATTGTGGAGAATACCGGATTCGAACCGGTCACCTCTTGCCTGCCAGGCAAGCACTCTAGCCAAATGAGCTAATCCCCCGAATTTGACCGCAAATATAGCATATAAATTTCTCAAAATGCAAATTTCAAAAATACAAATCTATTCTGGTTGAAAAAAAGTCAAATGCTCCGTTACTTTTTCTAACTTTACATCAAAATCCCCAGCATGGTATCAGAAAACCCAATAGGCTCGCTCTTCACAACATTCGATAATAAAATTGCAACGGTAACTTTTGGTCATCCAGCAAGTAATTCTTTTCCAAGAGAATTACTGGACAGACTCACAGCCGAATTTCATAATTTAAGTGCTAACCCCACTATTACAGTCATTGTGATTCAAAGTGAAGGTACAGGAGCTTTTTGTGCGGGAGCCTCCTTTGACGAACTTTTGGCGGTTTCTGACGAAGGAGAGGGAACCCAATTTTTTTCTGGATTTGCCCATTTAATCAATGCTATTCGATCTTGTTCTAAACTTGTTGTTGGCCGTATTCAAGGAAAGGCAGTGGGAGGCGGCGTAGGAATTGCTTGTGCTTGCGATTATACTTTGGCTACAAAAAATGCTTCAATAAAACTGTCTGAATTAGCAATTGGTATTGGTCCCTTTGTCATAGAACCTGTAGTTTCAAGAAAAATTGGAAAGACAGCTATGTCCGAAATGACTTTGGCAGCAGAAGAATGGAAATCAGCAGATTGGGCCGTCGACAAAGGATTATATGCTAGTACTTTTGAATCTATTGAGGCTCTTGACATTGCCATTACTAATTTCAGTGCTAAATTGTCCAGTTATAACCCAGATGCTTTAATCGAAATGAAGAACGTGTTGTGGGATGGAACCCAAGATTGGGAAGCACTTTTGGTGGAACGCGCTGCAATTTCTGGAAGACTAGTGTTGTCTGATTTTACTAAAAAAGCATTATCACAATTCAAAAAATAATTTATCATGACAATCCTAACGCTTGTGCAACAAGTAAATATTGAAGAAAAATTAAAAAATGCTACAGACAATAGTTACCAAATAGGTATTATTATTGGATCTTTTATTCCTTTCGTTGTTTTAATTGGTCTAGCCTATTGGATGTATACTAGTGCAAAAAAAAGAGACAAAGAACTTTAATTATTTACTAAATTTGCATCAAAATTAAAATCTAATGAGCAATATCAGAATTACAAAACAATTTAGTTTCGAAACTGGACACGCCTTATATGGTTATGACGGCAAATGTAAAAATGTTCACGGACATAGTTATAAATTATCAGTAACCGTAATTGGATCTCCAATAACAGATCGTTCCAATGTAAAATATGGAATGGTAATTGACTTCACGGATTTAAAGAAGATTGTAAAAGAAGAAATTGTAGATCAATTTGACCATGCCACTGTGTTCAATGGCACCACGCCCCACATTGAGTTGGCAAACGAACTAATAAATCGTGGACATCATGTTATCTTAGTAGATTACCAACCCACAAGCGAAAATATGGTAGTAGATTTCTCCCATAGAATTATCAGCCGATTACCCGAAGGGATCACTCTTTTTTCCTTAAAACTACAAGAAACCGAATCTTCTTTTGCAGAGTGGTTTGCTAGTGATAATATGAAATCCATACTGTAACTTCATGCAATTACCTAATAACAAAAAAATATATTTCGCTTCTGATCAGCATTTTGGTGCACCAACACCAGAGTTGAGTTTTCCTCGAGAGCAAAAGTTCGTGGCTTGGCTTGACGAAGTTAAAAAAGATGCCGAAGTTATATTTTTATTGGGCGATTTATTTGATTTTTGGTTCGAATATAAAACCGTAGTCCCCAAAGGTTTTATTCGCGTTCTAGGCAAACTTGCTGAAATCCGAGACAGTGGAATTCCCATTTATTTCTTTGTAGGAAATCACGATTTATGGATGGAAGATTACTTCCAGAAAGAATTGAACATACCAGTATTTCATGACAATCAAGAATATGTTTTTGGCGACAAAACGTTCCTTATTGGCCACGGAGACGGCAAAGGTCCTGGTGATTTAGGATACAAGCGCATGAAAAAGGTATTTACCAATCCGTTTTTTAAATGGCTTTTTAGATGGATTCATCCGGACATCGGCGTGAAACTAGCACAATACCTTTCGGTGAAAAACAAATTGATTTCTGGCGATGAAGATGTGACTTTTCTTGGCGAAGACAACGAATGGCTCATCCTTTATTCCAAAAGAAAGCTAGAAACCAAGCATTACAATTACCTTATTTTTGGTCACCGTCATTTACCTATGAAAGTTACTGTGGGAGAAAATGCCGAGTATGTGAATCTAGGGGACTGGATTACGTATTTTACCTATGGTGTTTTTGATGGTGATAATTTTGAAATCAAAAAGTACGATTCCTAATTCATCCCTTCGCCGTACAAATAATCATCTAAATTTATTTTAAACAAGGTGCCTTCAATCAAGTCTTTTACTGCATTAAGTTCTTCCATGGAAACCGCTAAATCAATTTGAAGACAAGGTGTTTTTAATAAAAATTTGTGGCATTTGTTTTTCAGTTCACAATCGTCGCAAAAGCTGTTTTGCTGGTAGCTGTCTTCGATGCAACGCTTAAATAGTTGCAGTTCCTGCTTTGTAAAATAGAATCCCGTTTCTCTAAAAACGAGCTGAACTTTATCTAGGACGATATCATTTTCTTTTCTCCAGTAAAACGCTGTTCCTAAATTGTTATGATAGATCTGTTTTATTTCTTGCATGTCTAATTTATTTTGAAACAAATATAAGCATTATTTATATTTGTTCTAAATAATAAAATATAAAAAAGGCATAAAAAAGAAAAAAGTAAATTTTTTATAAATTTGTGTCTCCAAGTACTGCATAGCTTTCGCTGGAATCGCATTTACTCGCTCTTTTCATGTTCCTCTACCTCTTTTTGTAAATCCAGCTTTCTAAACGTAGGCGATAGCGCACCAGTAAGAATCACAGTTAGCAATGTCATGCTTCCGCCAAAAACCACTGCACTAACCGTCCCCATCAGTTTTGCCGTTAAGCCACTTTCAAAAGCGCCCAACTCATTCGAGGAACCAACAAATATAGAATTCACTGCTGCCACTCTGCCGCGCATGTGATCAGGAGTTTTTAGTTGCAAAATAGTTTGGCGTATGACCACCGATATTCCATCAAACACGCCACTAAAAAATAATGCTGCCACCGACAACCAAAAAATAGAAGAAAGTCCGAAAACGATAATGCAAATTCCAAACGCAAAAATGGCTGATAGGAGTTTCATGCCAGCATTTTTAGTAAAAGGAATGTAAGCGGAAATAATCAGCATCAAAAAAGCACCAACAGCCGGAGCGGCTCTCAAAACACCAAATCCTTCTGGTCCCACCTTCAAAATATCTTGTGCAAATATAGGCAGTAACGCAACAGCTCCGCCAAAAAGAACCGCTATCATATCCAATGATAAAGCCCCAAGAATCGTTTTATTGTAGAAAACAAATTTCACACCTTCTTTCAAACTTTCCATTATAGGCTCACCAATTTTTGGATTCAAAATGGGCTTTGTCGCAATTTGGGTTAAGGCAGTTAAAGCAAGAAGAGAACATACTAAAACAACAGACATTGACCAATGAACTCCAATCCAATTAATCGAAAAACCAGCTACCGCAGGTCCTAAAACTGAACTTATTTGCCAAACAGAACTACTCCAAGTGGCAGCATTTGGATATATTTTTTTAGGAACAATCAATGCCAAAAGTGAAAATATAGTAGGTCCAAGAAAAGCACGAACCAATCCTCCTAAAAACACAAAAAAGTAAATAGAATATAAAATAGTTTTGGTAGAGAAATCTTTTATAAAAGGCGGCCACGTAAATAAAAACAATCCCAAACTGATTATTGAAAATCCTAAAATACATTTGAATAGCAATCCTTTTTTCTCTTTTTGATCGACAATATGTCCGGCAAATAGCGCCATCGATATAGCCGGAACGACTTCCATTAATCCTATCATTCCTAGTGATAATGGATTTTTGGTCAAGCTGTACACTTCCCATTCAATAACGATAAATTGCATCGACCAGCCAAAAACCATCGCGAAACGCAATAATAAAAAAATATTGAATTCTTTATAACGAAGGGCAGCGTACGGATCGTTTTTTTTCATAGTATCCAAATCAGTGTTCAATATCTCGCAATCGCAGCTGCAAACTTACTTTGCCTTTCCATTCATTTTCATCAATGCAATACACCGCTTGAAAGGGTTTTTGGTGCGCTGTCAGTTCTATTTTGCTTCCTAAATTAAAGCCTATAGCTGTAATGCCCTCAGAGTTGTTTTGTTTGACAAAAAGCTTTAAATGTTCTTCTTCCTGTCCCATTGGTTTTCCGTAACCCGTGTCTTTGATGTTTTTAGTGAGGAAAATGGGGGTCATATTTTGCGGGCCAAAAGGTTCAAATTGTTTTAGAATTCGAATTAATTTGGGAGTAATAGCAGCAAAATCAATCTCAGCATCAACTGCGATTTCCGGCGTTAACAGATCGGGATGAATGGTTTTTTTGACCTCACTTTCGAAAGCATCTTTGAAAATTTGATATTTTTCCGCCGCTAAAGTCATCCCCGCAGCGTACATGTGACCACCAAATTGTTCCAGATGTTCCGTACACGCTTCGAGTGCATTGTACACATCAAATCCTTTTACAGAGCGTGCCGATGCAGCATATTTATCACCGCTTTTAGTAAACACAAGCGTTGGTCGATAATAGGTTTCGATCAAGCGGGAAGCGACTATTCCAATCACTCCTTTGTGCCAATCTTCTTGGAATACTACGGATGTAAATCGCTCTTTTTCATTGTTTTCCGCTATTTGTTGTAACGCTTCTTTGGTGATTAATTTATCTAAATCCTTTCGCTCGGAATTATAAGCTTCAATTTCAGACGCAAATTGTTGGGCTTGTTCAAAATTAAATTCGGTTAATAATTCCACTGCATGATTGCCATGTTTGATGCGTCCAGCAGCGTTAATTCTGGGAGCAATGATGAAAACAACATCGGTAATATCTAAGGTTTGTTTTTTTATTTGGTGGATGATGGCTTTGATTCCAGGTCTTGGATCCGTATTGATGACTTGCAGTCCAAAATACGCTAGTACTCGATTTTCTCCAGTCATTGGCACGATATCAGCGGCAATGGCAGCTGATACCAAATCCAGGTACGGAATCAAATCTTCAATTGTTTGATTGCGGTTGATGCCTAAAGCCTGAATTAATTTGAAACCTATTCCACAACCACACAATTCATCATAAGGATAGTTACAATCGTCTCTTTTTGGGTCAAGAATAGCGATGGCTTCCGGTAAAAATTGGCCTGGTCTATGGTGGTCACAAATAATGAAATCAATATTTCGTGCTTTGGCGTAGGCCACATGATCGATAGATTTTATACCACAGTCCAATGCGATAATGAGTGAAAATCCATTGTCGTCAGCAAAGTCAATTCCTTTGAATGAAATACCATAACCTTCACCATAACGATCTGGTATATATGTTGCCACATGTGGATAATAGGTTTTTAAATAAGAAGAAACAAGGGAAACAGCTGTTGTTCCATCCACATCATAATCGCCAAACACAAGAATATTTTCCTCGTTTTTAATCGCTTTTTCGATTCGTTCAACTGCTTTATCCATGTCTTTCATCAGATATGGATCGTGTAAATGGTCTAGCGACGGGCGAAAAAATGCCTTCGCTTCGTCGAAAGTTTCAATGCCGCGTTGGACTAACAAAGTGGCTACAAAATCTTCCACATTCAAAGCTTTTGCTAAATGTTTCACTTTATCTTCGGAAGGTTTTGGTTTGAGGTTCCAACGCATGTTGATTAAGGATTTAGTATTATTATTAAGAGTTTTTTACTGACCTGCAAAGGGCTTCAATTATATGCTTCTTGTTTTTAAACTCTAAAAACAAAAGTTTTTAAAGCTGATTTTGTTCAATTAATATAAAAAGCCAAACAACCAAACTGGAATGATGTTACCAATTCCCATTTCAATATTGTCTTTAGCAATATAACTATTTTTGACGTTATGAATTTGTACTTGGGTTTTGTTTTTTCCTCCAATTTCAAATGTATATTTTTCATCAATCAAAAAAGCGCCTTGATCTGCCAGATGAATTACAGCTAAATTTTTGAATTGATTTACAAAAAAAGTTTCTCTTAAATTACCCACATTAGTATTTGCCTTTGCCAAAACGTACATTAGATTGGTGTTGTTCAGAAATAGTTTTTCGGGTTTTGTTAATACGCCAATTCCTTTGGTGGGGCGATATAATTCGTTTACTAATCCCGCTCTTTCTAATTGTTTTATGGCTTGAATTAATACCGCTCTTGAAGCTCCAATTCTTTCGCTCAATTTAGTGATATTTGGAGTAAAAGGAGCACTTGTAGCAATGGCAAATAATAGTTTTTTAAGTTTGGTAATCAAATCGTAACTAATATGGTCCACTGCATTTATATCGATTTCAATTATCAAATTGATGGTATTTATTAATTTCTGATGGTACAATTTGACATTTTCCTTGTAGTAAGGATATGCTCCAAACTCGAGGTATTTTAAAAATAACGGAATCGGTTTTATTTGTTGCAAAAGTAAAGTAGCAATTTCAGTATGATTTTCTAATACATCTTCTAAAGTGTGCCATTTTAAATTGAGTCCTGTTTCAAAAACAATAAATTCCCTAAACGACATTTCTTTTAAATAATAGCTCACGGCACGTCTGCTTAAATCCGATTCTGATTTGTATATTTCTAACATCGATGATGAGGTGAAAATCACTTTCAATTCGGGAACATCGTCATAGATCAGTTTTAATTCTCTCGACCAATTCGCGTATTTATGAACTTCGTCCAGCAACAAATGGGTTCCTCCAATTTTAGAAAAATCTTTAGCCAAACCGATCAATGTATTTTCTATAAAAAATAAATTATCTAAACTTACAAACAAACTCGTTTTTAGATTCAGATGCTGTTTAGCGTATTGCAACAACATAGTCGTTTTGCCTGATCCTCTCGCTCCCTTTATAGCTATTAACTGGTTGTTCCAGTCAATTTCATTAATCAAATACCGTTGAAAATCTAATGATGTTTTGGATATTTTTTGTTGAAATTCTACTAATAGATCTTCCATTTTGTTGATTTTTGATAACAAATATATTTAAAAACGTTATATAGAAATAACGATTTTGTATTTTTTTGTTATCTATAGGTAACGATTTTTAAATTAATTGTTCTTTTAAAGTAACAAAATTTTTATTTTAGAGTTAAAGCAGTTCCGTAAAATGCAATTTCATCCCAGCCAGTTTTCATAAAATTACGAATGTTTTGATGATCCGTTCCTTCTGGATCTCCTAAAACATCTTCAAAATAATAGGCCCCAAAACAAGCTAATGTAGCGGTTTCAGAGAGATTTTGAAGTTCGGCGAAAGCCAATAACTTACAAGAACCTGAGTTTTCGCCAGCAACATTGTGTTGCAAACCGTTCTCAAATGCCGTTGGGGCAAAGTCATAGTGCGCTTCAATTACCGCAATGGTTTCTGCAAAGGTGATGGCTTTAGGCGTTTGATTTAATTTTTCTAAAAAAGTGGTGATGGTCATAGTGATAATAGTATTAAAATTCTAGTGCAATCGTTTTTGCAGCAGCAATCGCTCCGTCCATATAGCCGGGATTTTGCGTCGCGGTTTCTGCCCCGGAAATATATAATTTTCCGTTTTGAAATGGTCTTTTATATAAGGAATGTCCGTTATTTTGGTGTGCCAATACGAGTTGCTCGTAAGGTTGAAATGTTAGTGGCTCTTCCCGCCACACGTTTTCAACGTAGGCAATATAATCTTTAGCTTCTAAGCCGAATAATGCTGTCAATTGTGCTGTAACCTTTTCTTTTCGTTGTTCCAGAGATAATACCGAGGTTCCTCCGTTTAAAAACCCTTTTAAGGCAAACCCGAAATTATCAGCCGTACTGTGGTCGTACATTTCCTGAATAATGCTGGCTTGGCTGAATAGGGTTCCAGAGTACTTCTTCTCTTTCCAAAAGGGAGTTTTGTATTCTACAGCGAATTTAATGGATTCGCCCATCCAAGTATGCGTCTTCTTGGCTAATTGTGTGAAATTTTCGGGTAAATTAGGCTCGAATACCACTGAGTTTACTAATAAATTAGGTGGAATCGTACTAATGACTTTATCTGCGGAATAGCTGTTTCCGACCGAGTCCGTAACGATTAAATGGTGGTTCTCCTCCTTTATTAATGTGATTTTGGTATTTGTTTTAATGTTTTTAATGCCAATTTCAGAAATTAATTTTTTAATTAAGGTTGCTGTTCCGCCTACGATACGAAAAGAAGGTTCTTCAGAATCCGAAATTTCAAATTTTTGTGGTGGCACAAAAGACATGGTTTCAAATAACGAAATGCCTTGTGTGTGTTGTTTAAAATAGGGGATTTCTAACGCTCTGAGTACTTCCAAAAGGTGGCTATGTTGGTTTCCAAACCAAGTAGCACCCATTTCCATGGTGACACCTGTTGTGCCGGTGATGGTTTTTATGCGACCTCCAATTCTAGTATTGGCCTCTAATAATAGAACTTCAATTCCTTTTTTTTGAAGTAAAAAAGCAGTGTAAAGTCCGCAAAGTCCAGCTCCTATTATAATAACTTTTTGCTTTTTCATGACTCTTCTTCCTCCGAAAATTTCCTTTTTTTCGGCTCTTTGATTATTGTTTTTCCACCCACAACTACAACAATTTCTCCTCTCGGAGCTATTTTTTCAAAATGGTTTAATACTTCTTTTACTGTTCCTCGAACATTTTCTTCATGCAGTTTTGACAATTCTCTGCACACACAAATCGGTCTGTCTTCTCCAAAATAAGTGATGAATTCCGCCAATGTTTTTAATAATTTATGTGGAGATACATATAAAATCATGGTACGGGTTTCTTCGGCTAAAGCCAAATAACGAGTTTGTTTTCCTTTTTTGTCAGGTAAAAAACCTTCGAAAATAAATTTGTCGTTAGGCAGGCCACTGTTGACTAAAGCAGGTACAAATGCCGTGGCTCCGGGCAAACATTCTACTTCAACTCCGTTTTCAACACAAGCACGTGTTAATAAAAAACCGGGATCTGAAATTGCAGGAGTTCCTGCATCTGAAATTAAGGCGATATTTTCTCCAGCTTTCAACCTCGAAATTAGATTTTCGATTGTTTTATGTTCGTTGTGCATGTGATGGCTGTACATGTGCGTGCCAATATCGAAATGCTTTAATAATTTTCCGCTCGTACGCGTGTCCTCGGCGAGAATCAAATCGACTTCTTTAAGAATCCGAATCGCTCGGAAAGTCATGTCTTCGAGGTTGCCAATAGGCGTAGGAACGATATATAATTTTGACATAGATAAAATAATTAGGTACAAATTCCCAATAAAATCAGAAACTGTTGAAATGCGTAATCAACAACACAGAAGGAAGTTTACAAGAATTTTTTCTCAATAATATCCATGAAACGTTCTTCATACTCTTGTTTTCCTTGCCAGTTATTATAATCTGGTTTTACCATTTCTTGAACAAAATCCCTAGTTTCATAGAAGGTATCAAACGTAATCAATTGACTTAGAACCCGATTGTAATCTTCACTGCTGTTTCCAAAAAGATGTTTTATAAACGCCAGACGGTCATTCAAATCGATGTTGATTCCTTTGGCTAATTTATCATTCAAAGAAACTATTTTCGGTTCTGTCTTTTCGACTATTTGTGATTGTATAGGGTCTGATTTTTGTGCTTCAGTGGATGTATCGTCTTTTGGAACTTCAATGACTACTGCAGTTGGAATATTATCTACTTGTTGTTTTTTTACAAAAAGTGTATCGTGATAATTGCCGCCTAAAAGATCTTCAAAAGAGATTTGTACAGCTTCTGTTTTCTTTGGTATTTCCAACTCGGTCTGTACTTCTTTTTCCTGTGACAATTCAAAAGCAGGTTCAAAAGGCGCTTCAGTTTCCATTATTTCTTCTTCTATTTCCATTTCCGTAGCCGCAACTATTTCTGGTTCTACCACAGTTTCTTCTTCTTGCTCGGTCTCGTCAATTACTTCTCCTCTTTGTTCCAAAGGCATTTCATCTCCTTCTTCAGCAACAGTTTCCTCAGCGATTATTTCTTCCTCATCAATTTCCTCAGTTACCGTTTCTTCCTCCTCAACAGCGCTTTCTTCTTCCGTTGCAACTGGTTCTTGTTCCGCTGAAGGAGTTGTTGCGGCGTTTTGTTCCAAAGTCGTTTCAGTAGCTTCTTCTACAGCAGTTTGTTCAATTACAACTTCTGCTTCCGGTTGAACCGATTCAGTTGTATCATAAATAGATTCTATTGCTTTACTAATTTCCGTTATACCAATAGTTGGTTTTGCTTCACTAAAGTGTTCGTCCACAAATCGTAAGACAGAAAGTTTTTCGTATAGTTTCTGTGTTTCTAAGTACAATTGATTGATGTCGGATTTATTTTTTAGCTGTAATATTCGGTGTGCAATGCTGATTAAATCGGCTTCCAATTTTTTTTTCATGCTGTTGAAATTATAGGGTGTTAGGCAGGTCTGTTTTGATGCGTTTTTGTATGCTGTTCTATATCGTCCTCAGAAAAGGGATCTTTATGTGCAAGATTTTATTTTTTGAAATAAGTGCTGGCGAATCCCCGATTTGATATAATTTTTATACTTTTGAAACGACGTAAAAGTATAAAATTTTTAAGTCGGTTTATCTATTACAAAGTAATAAAAACTATTCATTTTTTAAGTCAGAAAAATACAAAATGTTTCTCGAAAATACAGTAAATCATAAAGAGCAATTTGGTTGGATCGAAGTCATTTGTGGCTCTATGTTTTCGGGTAAAACCGAAGAATTGATCCGTCGTTTGAAAAGAGCACAATTTGCTAAGCAGAAGGTTGAAATCTTTAAACCAGTAATCGATACGCGCTATGATGAGGAAATGGTGGTGTCGCACGATGCTAATGAAATCCGTTCAACACCCGTTCCTGCTGCTGCCAATATTGCCATTTTGGCACAAGGTTGTGATGTGGTTGGTATTGATGAAGCACAATTTTTTGATGGTGAAATTGTGAGAATTTGTAATGATCTTGCCAACCAAGGGATTCGTGTCATTGTTGCTGGTTTGGATATGGATTTTAAGGGAAATCCTTTTGGTCCAATGCCTGCATTAATGGCAACTGCCGAATATGTGACCAAAGTTCACGCCGTTTGTACCCGCACAGGAAATCTCGCTAATTATAGTTTCCGTAAAACCGATAATGATAAACTGGTTATGTTGGGCGAAACCGAAGAATATGAGCCTTTGAGTCGTGCCGCGTATTACCATGCGATGCGCAAAGATCAGGAGAAGTAATCCTCTCCCCAACCCTCTCCAAAGGAGAAGGAGCCGGAACTGGATTGAAATATAAAACCCTTTCAGAGTTCAAAATTCTGAAAGGGTTTCTTTTTAATTAAAGATAGATTCTAATTTAAAATCTAATTCTGGAAATAATTTACTTTGAATACTATCTTCCTCAATTAACGGATGCATTCCTATGAACTCGTTGTCTTTTAAAACATATATAAAAACCGTTTTATCGGCTGGGTTTACAATCCAATATTCAAGAACTCCTGCTTCTTCATATAAATCAAATTTATACTTCATTTCTTTATTAGAATTCCCTGGGGACAAGATTTCTATAACCAAATCTGGTGCGCCAATAGCGCCTCGCTCATCAATTTTAGAATCATCACAAATAATACACAAATCAGGCTGTATCACAGTATAAATTTCTTTGTCTGATGTCGATTTCTTTTTGGCTAATAAGCGAACATCGAAAGGAGCTGCAAAAAGATTACAAGGATGTGGTTTGAAAAAATTATATAAAACACCTGCCAACTCCATGGAAATTCTTTGATGTGTAGTACTTGGTGCGGGACTCATCTTAAAGATCTTCCCTCTTAGCAATTCTAGTTTTTCCTGAAACTGCCAAGTCAAGTAATCCGCATAGGAATAGGTTTTATTTAAATCTAATTGATTGATGTCCGTTATCATAAAACTTCTTTTTCACAAAGTTACTAAAAAAATACTTCGTTTTTAATGTGCTCAACAACAGTGTATTTTTATTTATAAGGTTCAAATTTGACATTGGATTCGGAGTATTTCATTGCTTGAACATTTCATAATCCTCAATCTAAAATTAACAATCTTACATTTTCTTCCTCATTCTCGCTACAGGAATATCAAGTTGTTCTCTGTATTTTGCTATGGTTCTTCTGGCGATAGGATAGCCTTTTTCTTTAAGAATTTCCGCTAATTGATCGTCTGGAAGTGGTTTTTTCTTGTCTTCTTCCTCAATCGTGTTCTGTAGAATTTTCTTGATTTCTAGTGTAGAAACATCTTCTCCTTGGTCATTTTTCATGGATTCTGAGAAGAATTCCTTAATCAGTTTTGTGCCATAAGGCGTTTCTACATATTTACTGTTGGCCACGCGAGAAATTGTCGAAATATCCAGTCCTACCATATCGGCAATATCCTTCAAGATCATTGGTTTCAACTTGGTTTCGTCCCCATCTAGGAAAAACTCTTCCTGATAATGCATAATCGCATTCATGGTCACAAAGAGTGTTTCTTGACGCTGGCGAATCGCATCAATGAACCATTTAGCCGAATCCAATTTTTGCTTGATAAACTGAACCGCATCTTTTTGCTGTGCTGATTTATCACGGGAATCCTTATACGTTTGCATCATTTCCTGATAATCTTTTGAAACGTGCAGGGAAGGAGCATTTCGTCCGTTTAAGGTTAGCTCTAGTTCGCCATCCACAATTCGGATAGCAAAATCAGGCACCACATTTTCAGTTACCTTGTTGTTTCCTGTGAAAGAACCGCCTGGTTTTGGATTTAATTTCTCTATTTCGTGAATGGCTTTTTTAAGTTGCTCATTTGAAACACTGTATTTTTGAAGTAACTTATCGTAATGTTTTTTGGTAAATGCATCAAACTGATTTTCGATAATATCAGTCGCTAGTTCCACAGATTCTGTAGGTGTTTTGTGCTTCAATTGCAACAACAAACATTCCTGTAAATCTTGCGCACCTACGCCTGAAGGTTCCAGTTCATGAATAACTTGTAGCATTTTTTGCACCATCTTTTCATCGGTGTAAATGCCTTGGGTAAACGCCATGTCATCGACCATGTCAGCCACGCTACGACGGATGTAACCCATATCATCAATGCTACCAACGAGGAATTCAGCAATATCACGCTCTTCATCATTCAGAATAAAGGTGTTCAACTGATTGATTAAATCTTGATGAAAACTTACTGGCGCTGCAAAGGGCGTTTCGCGATCATCGTCATCATCGCTGTAATTGTTGGCCTGTGTTTTATAATCGGGCGTTTCATCGTTGCTTAAATACTCATCAATGTTGATGTCTTCGGCTTCAATGCGCTCTGATTCGGCATCATCATAATCGTCATAATCTTCGTTTTCGAACTCGTCTTTCTCGTACTCATCCTCTTCTTTTCCAGTTTCAAGCGCTGGATTTTCATTCATTTCTTCGAGTAATCGTTGCTCAAAAGCTTGCGTAGGCAACTGAATTAACTTCATCAGCTGTATTTGCTGTGGAGATAATTTTTGTGATAATTTTAAATTTAAGAATTGCTTTAGCATTTTATATTTTGTTGTTTTTGTTTAAGGTTTAAAGTTTAAGGTTGCAGAACGTTCAACAACTTTAAACTTTAAACCTGAAACAAATTTTTAAAATTCCGCATTCATTGGCGTTCTCGGGAAAGGAATTACGTCACGAATGTTTGTCATTCCGGTTACGAATAAAACCAATCTTTCGAATCCAAGTCCAAAACCAGAGTGTACTGCTGAACCGAATCTACGTGTATCCAAATACCACCATAATTCTTCTTCGTCAATTCCTAAGGCTTTCATTTTTTCAACTAAAACATCAAAACGTTCCTCTCTTTGAGAACCTCCCACAATTTCTCCAATTCCAGGGAACAAGATGTCCATGGCGCGAACCGTTTTTCCGTCTTCGTTCAAACGCATGTAAAATGCTTTAATATTTGCCGGGTAATCAAACAAGATTACCGGACATTTAAAGTGTTTTTCCACCAAGTAACGTTCGTGTTCCGATTGTAAATCAGCGCCCCATTCGTTAATGATATAGTTGAATTTTTTCTTTTTATTTGGTGTACAATCTCTTAAAATGTCAATTGCTTCGGTGTATGAAACACGTTTGAAATTGTTTTCCAAAACAAAATTTAATTTGTCAAGCAAAGCCATTTCGCTTCTTTCAGCAACCGGTTTTGATTTTTCTTCGTCTAACAAACGCGTCTCTAGGAACTTCAAATCCTCTGGACATTTATCCAATGCGTATTTAATTACGTACTGAATAAAATCTTCTGCCAAGTCCATATTGTCATTCAAATCATTGAACGCCACTTCCGGCTCAATCATCCAAAATTCCGCAAGGTGACGCGACGTATTCGAGTTTTCGGCTCTGAAGGTTGGTCCAAAAGTATAAATCTGTCCCAAAGCCATCGCAAAAGTTTCTCCTTCCAGTTGTCCCGAAACCGTAAGGTTCGTTTCTTTCCCAAAGAAATCTTCTTTATAATTCACTTTTCCGTCTTCAGTTCTTGGTGTTCCGTCAAATGGCAAAGCGGTAACTTTAAACATTTCACCTGCACCTTCCGCATCTGATCCCGTGATGATTGGCGTATTTACATACACAAAACCTTTTTCTTGAAAATAACTATGCACTGCGTATGACAACACTGAGCGCACTCTCATAATCGCTCCAAACATATTGGTACGCACTCTTAAATGCGCATTTTCACGCAAGAAATCAAGACTCGGTTTGTTCTTTGGTTGTATTGGGAATTTCTCCGCATCGGAGTCGCCAAGGATTTCCAGTTTAGCCACCTGAATCTCAAATTTTTGACCCGCACCTTTACTTTCAACCAATATTCCAGTAACTGATATCGCCGCTCCGGTAGTAATTCGCTTCAAAGTTTCGTCTGGCGTGTTCTCAAAATCCACCACACATTGTATATTATCAATGGTCGAACCATCGTTTAAGGCAATAAATTGATTGTTTCTAAAAGTTCTCACCCATCCTTTTGCATTTACTTCATGAAGCGTCGTGGCACTGTTTAGTAAGTCTTTAACTTTTGTATGTCTCATTTTATGAATATAGTTGATATTAAAAATTGTTTTGTAACCGAATTGCAAATATAAATGATTTGTTTGTAATTGTCATTGCGAGAAATGAAGCAATCCAAAGGTCCTTTTGTTTTTTGGAGCTATTTCCCGCTATGCATTACAATCTTATTGTTTTTTGAAAGCAAAAACAATAAGGATTTCCATTGCTATCGGGGCTAGGGAGTGTGAAATTTCGGTTTTTGAAATTCTTTTTTCTTTAGCTATTATTATTATTATTATTATTGGAAAGTACTTTTTTGGGACATGAATTAGATAGTGGGCACGAGCGGAAAGCTCGCGATCGCGGAGTTGTTTTTGTTTATTTATCTAAAGAAATGCAATGTAAATTAGCCATTGGACATAAGCGAAAGGCTCGCAGCAGCTGTGGTGTTATTTAACGTTTTTAAGTCCAAAAAGATCTGGAAATAATATCGTAGAAAAAACAAGTACTAAAATTGCAGCACAACTAAGCATAAAATAGCCAAATCCTAAATTCATATTTCTTTTAGACTCATATTTCTTTAAAAGATTCTCATGTTTATTAGTATGGTCGAGTAAGAAATAGTTAGGAATAAAAAAGCATAAAACAATAATTATATTTTGCAAACTTCTATCTAAAGGAATTTTATTGAAAATATATAGGTTAAATCCAACAAATAAAATTAGCAGCATTGCAATAAGTAAAAAGTTCATGATAGTAGTTGCGCTAATATTAATCAAACTCAATATTATTGATAAATTATAGTTGCGCAGATTGCGCATCTTTTATTTTGAGGAATAGACTTGTCCAAATTTTATAATAAGTTTCTAACGTTTCATTGATTTATTTTTTCAAGATTTCGCCTTGGTTTTTTGGAATGGCTCCCAATGCCAGATTGTCTAGAAATGTTTAAAGTTTGTAAGACGCGCTGAACATCTGTTAAAGATAGTTGAGGTGCCGTTCAAAGAAAAAGCGATCGTATGAAATAATTTTTAAATTTTGAGATCGCAATTTTACTGACAGTACGTTTTTTTTGATCAAAAAATCTTGAATAATCACAAAATAACATCCTCAAAGTTGAAAAATTTGCAACCAAAAATACATCCGTAAACATTTCTAGATTCCCTAGTTAAAAAGCAACCTGCTTTTTCAAATAATCAAAAACTTGGCAAACTACTCAACACTTTGTATTTTTGCACCATGAACGACAATTTTGTAACAGAATATTTTGGCATTGGGATTCAAAACGGTAAAACACCGGAAAACTTAGGGGTTTTATGGCGAACGGCGCAAAATTTAGGCGCCAGTTATATTTTTACGATTGGGAATCGCTATGCTAAGCAAGCCTGCGATACGCACAATGCGGTAAAATCAATACCTTATTTTCATTATGAATCGTTTGACGATTTCTATAAAAATTTACCTAAAGGCGCTCGTTTAGTTGGGGTAGAGCTGGATGAAAATGCATCAGATTTAGAGACATTCAACCATCCAAGACGTTGTGTTTATTTATTAGGAGCGGAGGATAATGGTCTTACCAAAAAAGCGATTGAGAAATGTCACTATTTGGTCAAATTCAAATCCGAAAAAAGCTTAAACGTATCCGTTGCAGGAAGTATTGTACTGTATGATAGAGGTCTAAATAAGCCCAGATCTTAAAAAAATTACCGCTACGAAAAACGGGTAGAGGTAAAAATCACATCCGGGCCACTGGAAACTTTATGGATTGCGGAATGATTATTTCCCTGATGACTACAAACAGAATTAAAAATATCTGCTTGTACCGCATCCAAACCCCAAAGCAGAACTTTTGTATTTTATTCCTTTACTTATTATTGAGGTTCTTTAATAAATTTATTTTAGAATTTGCAATGGAGTCAATTTTTGAGGTTGACTTATTAATTAAGGAATCCAATTTTTTCACTTTAGCGCCTTCTTTAGAGATTAAAGAATCAAGTGCATTTACCTTCTTTAGCTCTTTGTTTACTAGCGAATCCAATTTATCGGTTTTACTACTTAACTCATTGATTTTTTCCTCTGCTTTTTGAGATAAGTCACCACAAGAAATAAACAATCCAACGAACAAAACAATTAGTCCAGTACTTTTTAATAGATTTTTCATAATTTAAATTTATTTATTTTTTTCTAAATCGTCAATTTCTTCATTTGGGTTGTTCAAAATATCGATTTTTGGTTCTATAAATTCTTGTTTATTGGTTAACGATTTGTTTAATGTTAACACCAAACTAGGCAATAACATCAAATTAGACAACATTCCAAAAGCAAGTGTAATGGCAATTAATCCCCCAAGGGCAACAGTTCCGCCAAAATCAGAGAGCATGAAGACAGAGAAACCTACAAAAAGCACCACCGATGTATAAAACATGCTGATACCAGATTCTCTTATTGTAGCAAAAACCGATTTTTTAATTTTCCATTTGTTCTGTTTTAACTCTTGACGGTATTGTGCCAGAAAGTGAATGGTATCATCTACAGATAATCCGAATGCAATACTGAATACTAAAATTGTTGACGGTTTTAACGGAATTCCGAAATAACCCATTAATCCAGCGGTGATCACGAGCGGCAGTAAATTTGGAATCAAAGACACTACCACCATTTTGAAAGAACGAAACATAAAAACCATTAATAACGAAATCAAGAATACCGCAAACAATAAGGAGCTAACTAAGTTGTCTAATAAATACTGCGTTCCTTTTTCAAATACTAGTGCCTTTCCAGTCATTACCACATTGTAGCGGTCTTTTGGGAAAACGGCATTGGCTTTAGTCCAAAGCTTGTCTTCAATTTTAACCATGTTTCCCGTACCAATATCTCTCATAAATGTGGTAATTCTAGCAACTTGCCCTGTGCTATCTACATAGCTCTTCATTAAGTTATCCTTAGTGTTTTTAGTGGCGTTTTTAGCATAGCCCAAAATAAAACTTTGCTCTTGCGAGCTAGGCAAATCATAATATTCAGGGTTACCGTTGTAGTAGGCTTGTTTAGAATATTTAACTAAATTTAATATTGAAATAGGTTTAGACAGTTCTGGAATGGTTTCGATAGTTTCTTGCAGTTCATCCATTTTGCCTAAAGTAGACAACTTCATAACGCCTTTTTTTCTTTTGGTGTCAACCGTGATTTCAAGAGGCATAATTCCTTCAAATTCTTTTTCAAAAAATACAATATCCTTATAAAATCCCGTGTTTTTTGGCATGTCTTCAATCAAACTTCCTGATGTTTTAATCTTAAAAGCGCCTAGGAGACTGACTGAAAATAGGATCAACGCAATTAAATAAACATATCGTCTGTTGTATTTGACTGTTTTTTCGATCCATCGGATAAAGACTCGGGTATAATTCCTGTCTAAATGTTCTAAATGCTTTTGTTTTGGAACGGGTTGATAACTGTAATAGATCGGTATGACAATTAAACATAAAAAGAACAGCGAAACAATACTTAGAGAAGATATAATACCAAATTCCTTTAAGAGCTGACTGCTTGTAATAATAAACGTAGCGAAACCGGCAGCTGTCGTTAAATTTGTCATTAAAGTAGCTGTTCCTACTTTTGTAATAACGCGTTGCAAGGCTCTGGCTTTGTTTCTGTGCGCACTGTATTCTTGTTGGTATTTATTGGTCAAGAAAATACAGTTTGGAATTCCTATTACAATTACTAGGGTTGGTACCAATGCGGTGAGTACAGTGATTTGGTAATTAAATAATCCTAGTAATCCGAAAGTCCACATGACACCAATAATAACAATTAAAATCGCAATTAATGTGGCTCTATACGATCGGAAAAAGAAGAAAAATATTAATGACGTGAGTAGCAGAGAGGCACCAATAAACAAACTAATTTCGCTTACAATACTCATGGCATTAAGTGTCCGGATGTATGGCATTCCGGAAACTCGCAGGTCGATTCCTGTTTCTTTTTCGAATGCATTAATCTTTGGGATTAAATCATTTACAATATAATCCTTACGTTTTGCCGTATTGACGATTTTTTTATCTAGGTAAATAGCAGAGCGAATACTTCCGCTTTTTTTATTAAAAAGTAATCCTTCATAAAAGGGCATGTTTTGAAACAAGTCTTTCTTGATGATATTTAGGTATTTTTGGCTATTTGTTTTCTTGGCATTTACAAATGGGACAAGTTCAAAGGTTTGTAATGAATCATTTTTATTAAGTTGCTTTAAATCGTTGATTGAGACTACTAAATCTACTTCCTTTTGTGCCTTTATTTCCGTCATTAATTTGTTCCAAGCGGCAAAAGCCTTAGGCGTAAAAAAAGCATCATCTTTTATCCCTACAACAATTAGGTTGCCTTCTTCACCAAATTTATTCAAAAAGGCATTGTACTCAATGTTGACAATGTTGTCATCTGGTAGTAAATTAGCTTCGGTAAATGAAAACTGAATATTTTTCCATTGCAAAGCTAAAAGAGCTGTTATCGCAACAATAATGGATAACATTAAAATTCTATTTCTAAGGACAAGGCGGGCTATTAACTCCCAAAATCCCAAACTAAACCACTTGATCATATCACCTATTTATCGGCGGTAAAGGTAATTAAAACCAATATAAAGTATTGGTTTTAAGGTAAAGTTTTTGTTGTGTTATGCTGGTATTCAAGGGAGTTTTTTATTTGCAATTAAATAATTTTGTGGGATATAAATTATACATTTGGATTGCGCATCTTTGTCAGATTAGAAAGGGGTTCGAATACATAAAAATGGATATGAAGAATTATAGAAATACTGTGTTTTATTTTGTTGTAACAGGCGGTTTTACTGCATTAATGTATTGGATAATAACCAAAGGTAAAAATTTAGAGGCAAGCGAAGTTATCGTGACGCCAGAAAGTGGAAAAGGTTCTTGGGGTGATTTTTTATCGTCAATGCAACACAATTTTCAAGATCCATTAGCAATTCTTTTGGCACAAATTATAACTATTATTCTGGTTGCCCGCGTCTTTGGGTGGGTTTTTAAGAAAATTGGTCAACCCTCAGTTATTGGAGAAATTATTGCTGGAATTGTACTTGGACCCTCCTTACTTGGATTGTATTTTCCAGAATTTTCGGGAGCTTTATTTCCTGCTGAATCCTTAGGAAATTTAAAATTTTTGAGTCAGATAGGGTTAATCCTTTTTATGTTTGTTATAGGAATGGAACTCGATTTAAAAGTACTCAAAAACAAAGCCAATGAAGCCGTAGTAATTAGTCATGCGAGTATTGTGATTCCGTTTGCCCTTGGGATTGGCTTGGCCTACTTTGTGTACAATCAGTTTGCGCCAGAAGGAGTTAAGTTTTTGTCTTTTAGCTTGTTTATGGGAATTGCCTTAAGCATTACTGCTTTTCCAGTTTTGGCTAGAATTGTCCAGGAGCGGGGTATTCATAAAACTAAATTAGGTGCTATTGTGATCACTTGTGCTGCTGCAGATGACATTACGGCCTGGTGCATTCTGGCAGTGGTCATTGCCATTGTAAAAGCGGGGACTTTCGTAAGTTCACTGTACATCATCATGTTAGCGGTACTGTATGTCGCAGCCATGATTTATATCGTAAAACCATTCTTAAAAAGAATTGGAGATTTATATGGATCTAAAGATAGCATTGTAAAACCGGTTGTTGCCATCTTCTTTTTGGTCCTAATCCTTTCGTCCTACGCTACGGAGGTGATTGGAATTCACGCCTTGTTTGGTGCATTTATGGCAGGTGCAATTATGCCTGATGTTCCAAAATTCAGAACGATATTCATAGAAAAAGTAGAAGATGTGGCATTGATACTTTTACTCCCTTTATTTTTTGTATTTACGGGTTTAAAAACAGAAATTGGACTTATTAACGATCCGTATTTATGGAAAGTTACTGGTTTTATTATTTTGGTAGCCGTAGTGGGGAAATTTTTAGGAAGTGCTCTAGCGGCGCGATTTGTGGGGCAAACGTGGCGTGATAGTTTAACCATTGGCGCCTTGATGAATACCAGAGGCTTAATGGAATTGATTGTATTAAATATTGGTTTAGAGCTTAAAGTTTTGACTCCCGAAGTATTTACAATGATGGTCATTATGGCCTTAGTGACCACGTTCATGACGGGTCCAGCATTGGATTTTATTAATTACATTTTCAAAACAAAAGATGGTGTTGAAATTCTGGAACCATCAAATGCGAATAAATACCGTATTTTAATTTCGTTTGGGAATAACGAAAAAGGGAAATCCTTGCTGCGATTGGCCAATAGTTTGATTAAAAAACAAAAACATACCTCCAGTATTACGGTCATGCACTTGTCCTTGAGTGATGAGGTGCATACTTTTAATATGGAAGATAAAGAGAAAAATAGTTTTTATCCCATTGTGGAAGAATCGCAACTGTTGAAACAAGATATTACAACCATTTTTAAAGCAACGATGGATATTGAAACCGAAATTGCGGATGTTGCCAATCAAGGGGATTACGATTTGTTGTTGGTGGGTCTAGGAAAATCAATATTTGAAGGCACCATACTAGGGAAAGTAATTGGTTTTACAACTCGAATTATCAATCCAGATCGTTTAATAGATAAGTTTACCGGAAAAGAAGGCTTGTTTGAAAACTCTCCTTTTGATGAAAGAACGAGGCAAATTATTTCTAAAACCAAAATGCCAATTGGGATTTTGATCGATAAAGATTTGCAGCAAGTCAACCATGTTTTTATTCCAATTTTTAGCACCGAAGACTCTTTTGTAATCGATTATATCCAAAAATTAGTCTTCAATAATAATTCTAAAATCGTTATTTTGGATGTAAATGGGCATATCGATACTAATTTTGTAATGAAAAGTGCGATCGATTCTTTGGAACAAAAATACCCAAACAACCTCAGCTTAATTACCGATAAAATAATTAAAAAAGAATTTTTAGCCCAACAAGATTTAATGCTAATCAGTCTCGAAAGTTGGAAAGCCTTAGTAGATTCAAGAACTATTTGGTTGAGCGGTGTTCCTTCGGTATTAATATTAAAACAGTAATATGAATTGGATTTTATTGATTATTGGCGGCCTTTTTGAAGTGGGTTTTGCCACGTGTTTAGGCAAAGCCAAAGAGAGTAGCGGCGTGACTGCAACTTTGTGGTTAGCAGGATTTTTAGCATGTTTGACGATCAGTATGCTGTTGCTTTATAAAGCCACTCAAACGTTGCCCATAGGGACAGCTTACGCAGTATGGACGGGTATTGGAGCCGTAGGAACGGTATTAGTTGGAATTTTTGTGTTTAAAGAACCGGCTGATTTCTGGCGACTGTTTTTTATTACTACGTTAATCAGTTCCATTATTGGATTGAAATTTGTTTCTAATCACTAAAGTCCCAGATTAAGGACGAAACTTATTTTTACCGCTATGTTGTCTTGAAATTTACTCAACTGATTGGGTCCGTAACGGTAAAATCCGCCTAATCCTAAGCCTTTGTAAAGTTGGTTAAGCTCTATTCCAGATTCGAAATAACCTTTGTCCAATGTTTTGTAATCCAATCCAATATGTTGTTCTGGTTTTCGTAAATTTCCCCAAGCCATTCTAGAAACAAGAACTAAGGACGGTTTGATTTTTTTGAATATAGTAACACGACTAAACCCATGTTTAAATTGGAAAAAAGCGTATTGACTGGAGAAGAATTCATTAAAAAACATCGTTTCAAAACTATTTTTCCCCCCAAAAGTAATGCGCTGCATGATGGTTTCCTTGGTGATATTATTGGGAGACGTATTGTATAAGTGGGTCAGTGGAATATCGCCAAGTGCATACCCAGCTTCAAAAAGTAAGCTTGTTTTTTGACCGTTTAAATATTTTTTTTCATACTCAGTTTTGAAATCTAGTTTGCTGAATTCAAAATCATTTTGCAGGACTTTTGGTAATGATTTTGTGAATTGGAACGTAAATTTCGGAAATCGTTTTTCTACTTCGATTCGGCCAGCTGGGGTTTGCATGTAGTCGCTGAACGGATTCCAACGCAAGGAAACTACGGCTGTTGTCATCACATAACGGGTAAATGATCTCCCGTTGTGGTTGTAGCTGTAATTAAATTTTGGTTCAATAGCAGCACGAGAAAGTTCCCAGTAGCTTTCTGTTTTGGGAATTATTTTGGTTTCTATATACGATTTCCAGCTCACATGATTGTAAAAGGTACTAATGTTTATGGGAATTGGATTGTAAATTTTGAATGATTTCTTGTCAATTGTAAAAACGGTACTTGCAATTTCTCGGACATCATCAGTATAGGAAATCCCAATCCAAGAATTAGAAAACTTTCCTACTCGAGTGGCCATTCCCAAATTATATTTGAAAATACCGTCCTTCGTTCCATAAGCAGTATAGCCTTCAATCCTGAATTTTTTCGAAAATTGTTCATTGGTCATACCGCCGATTCCTAATCTAAATCCTTCGTAATTATTGTAACTGAACAACTTTCGCAAGTCTAAATCGACTTTTCCAAGAGGTAAATATCCGTTAATGATTTTTCGTCCGAAACGGATCCGACTTTCAATTCGTTTTTTGGTAGCAATACTGTCTAGTGCCAAATACGTTTTTTGATCTCGGGAATCTAAAGGGTCTGTTCTGTAGGTGTCCCAAAATTGTTCTGGTTTGTTAATTGCATCGTCTTTGATTTCGATATAAATAGCTGATTTTTTTATTTGAAGTGGAATATTATACTGAATTTCAAAATTATTGGTGTGCGATAGTAAATACGTAAAATCAGAAGCGACTTTTTTCCGTTGTTTAAAATCGTCCGCTACATCGCCATCAAATTGAATGGTTCCGCCAAGGATTTTTATATCGTCATCATTTTTCCCTTTTACAATTTTGAATGTTTTGTCTGTTGGGAACCATAGATTTTCATCGGGGATATACTTAAAAGCGTGTATTCCGCTGATGTCTAAAACTCCTCTTATACGCATGACTGCTTTGGCGATTGCAAAATTATTTTGATCAATATAGAGTACCCCTTCCAGTCCTGACGCCTTCCTTTTTTTCTTGTTTTTAAAGTAAATCATATAGGTATTTCTGCCGTCAATGAGGAGTGAGTCCAAGAATTTGTAGTTGTAATCGTTTAGCGCATCATCGGCGATTGGACTGTTGTATTTGGTTTCAAAAAGTTCATAGCTGGAATCGTAAACAGAAAATGACTGCAAGTTAAACGCAATAATTTCATAAACAGGTTGCTTAAAACCAGCCATTTTGGTGCCTAATATGGTTTCTTTTAATGTAGTATTAGCAAATTGATGTTGGGACACTTTCTCGGTTTGAAAAAGATGTTGTTTGCTAATGACCTCTTTGAATTTATAATCAGAGGAATCAATTTTAGAGAAGTGTTTTCCAATAGATTTCTGGATAAAAATAGAATCGATTCGGCCATCAATAGAATCAGGATTTGCGGTGACGATGAGCTTGTTGTACGATTTGAATTGAAAACTACTCAGTTTTTTTAAAGGATTATTACCGTTTTTATTTTTAATAGCTTTCCTGATAATGGCTAAAGCGGGATTTTCAATTGGAACCAAGACTTCATTCAAATCAGCTGTCTTTTGCGAGAGCATAACCACGTAGTACTTTTTATTTTCTTCTATTGTTATGCTTGTTTTGGCAAAGCCGATATAGGAAATAGTAAATTCCGTAAAAGGAAGTAGAGTAGCGATGCTAAATTTTCCATCGACATCAGAGATGGTATTGAATCCGTTATTTGTAGTAATCGAAGCAAATGGAAGTGGTTTGTTAGTGGTAAATTCTTTTACAATGCCATTTACCTGAAATTGTGCTTGAGTGGAAAGCGATAAAAAAAAGAATAACAAACACAACTGCTTCATACAACGGATTTACTGTAAAACGGGCACAATCCCATTTTGGTATGACAAAAATAACAATAAAAAAATCCGTTCGCCAATGGGAACGGATTTTACTATTGTCTGAAAGGTATAATTACACCTTCATTATTTCGGCTTCTTTCACCACTAAAAGTTCATCTATTTTACGGATATAACTAATTTTGTATTACAGACAATTGAAATATAAAGTACAATCTTGAAATCGTCGAATTATTGAAATTAATATAATTTGTCAATATTAATCTCTAAATATCTGATTTTCCATTTTTATATGTTTCTGATAAGCTTTTTTAGCAATTGAATCTAATTCTCTACTACCGAAATAGCATAAGCAAGTTTGTAAAATGTATTTTTTATGTTTGTCTGTTTCATCATTATAATATTCAGCAGCTGGTAAATTCTGTATTATTTTTTTACTATCTGATTTAATTTTAGGCCACAATGACATTGGAATATTATCTGCATTGATAAATAAATTTTCTTTTTGTATTAATCGAAAGATGGAATCGTTTTTATAGCCTTGAAATAAACAATCAAAAAAGGCTTTTTCTTTATATTCTATTATCCAACCGTTTTTAGGACTCGGTTTATTTTTTGAATATGCAGGATAAAAAAAAGCGTCTCCATAATAAGTATCGAGGTCGGTGCTGCCTTTAATGCTTGAACAGGAAAATATAGTTAAAATAACCCCCGTCACTAAAACTGTTTTTACTAGTCTAATATCCATATATCAATTCTTTTTATTGGTAAATTAAAAAAACAACCAAATGAGCAATTGCCAAAACCTTTACTATCTGTAAATAAAAGATCTGCATGTCCAGATGTATTCAGCTGGCGCGATGGTCTCGCTCGTGAATAAAATTTGTATCGCACTTTATCCTAATTTTTTTTACATACTAGCACAAACCTCAATCATATTAATCCATAACAAGCATCACGAGCGAGACGCTCGCGCCAGCGGGGGGTTTTTATTCTATTCTATAGGCAAAATACTTTTTGTCACCTTCATAAAAATAAGGTTTCACATAAAGTATTGCTTTTTTTGTAATCTGTTTTTTATTATCGCTTGAATTCAATTAATAAATGCGAGAGTCAGGAATCGCAAATGAAGATGAAATATTTTTTCAGAACAAAGAAAAGAAAATTAATTCTTTTCCCTG